>NZ_JBKJUM010000087.1:0-4732 GCF_046590655.1 Daejeonella sp. | reverse complement strand
CAAATAAATCCGAATATTATGAAAAAGTTAGGAATGATAGATTTGATCAGCGTGGATGAATACTCTATTACTCCTAAGTATTTACAGATTGTTAATTCTGTAAAAAGAGAAATTGAGAGTGGAAATATTCAAAAAGGCGAAAAAATGCCTTCCATAAATGAATTGAGTATAGAACTGGATATTGCGAGAGATACAGTAGAAAGAGGATATAAATGTCTTAAAAATAGCGGTATAATAGAAGCTGTTCCAAGAAGAGGTTATTTCATAAAAAACATTGAATTTCTACAGACACTCAAAATTTTCTTGCTTTTTAATAAGCTTAGCTCACATAAAAAAACTATTTATGATTCATTTGCCGAATCCTTAGGTGAGAATGCTTTAATAGACTTTTATATTTATAATAATGATTTTCTATTATTTAAAAGGCTGCTGTTAAACAGGAAAGATGATTATACTCATTATGTTATTATACCTCATTTTATTGAAGGGGGTGCAAATGCCCATGAGATCATTAATACTATTCCAAAAGAAAAACTTCTGTTATTAGATAAATTAGTACCTGGTTTAACAGGTGAATTTGCTGCCGCATACGAAAATTTTGAATGGGATATTTATAACGGCCTTAATGAAGCAATTGATCAGCTAGCTAAATATCATACCTTGAAAATTATCTTCCCCGAAAATAGCTACTACCCTCCAGAGATACTCAAGGGATTTAAAAACTTTTGTCAGGATCATACTTTTTCCTACAAGGTAATTAGTGATATTGTTGAAGAACCCATTAATGTGGGAGAAGTGTACATTAATGTTATGGAAGTTGATCTGGTTACTTTAATTGAGAGAATTATGCTACTGGATTTTAAAATTGGTGAACAGGTGGGCATTATTTCCTATAATGAAACTCCTCTTAAAAAAGTGATTTTAAATGGTATTACAACTATATCCACCGATTTTCATCAAATGGGATTCATTGCCGCTCAATTAATACTATGCAATTCCAGAGAACAGGTAAAGGTGCCTTTTAAACTTACACTGAGACCATCCTTGTAATGTATCGCGCTTATTTGGAATGATCTTCTCACTTTAAACTCCTAATCAACCTTATTGATACATTCTTTACAGTCCTGAATGCTTAAAGAATCGAAATAATGTGAAAGCCTGCTCCGTATTTGCCTTCCTGGCGAAAGTCGGCTTCTTTTCTTTTTTTGGGATATATATCACATAAGCTCTTTGGGATATTTCTTATTGCAAACAAAAAGTTACGGTTTTACAATTATTTATATATGAGGTAGTTAACATTATTCTTTTTAATGTAATATTTTTTTTACACATCAGGTCAGGACAGGACAGAATAGTAAATATTCATCCCTAAATTGGGTTAATGATTTAAAAATTAAAAAAGTTTTTGTGTTAAAGAGTCATATTTAAATTATAAAAAACACTAAAATGAAATCAGCCAAATTTAATCCGAGGATATTAAAGAATCAGGTGACGATGACATAACTTGCTATTCTAGGGATTTTTAGTAGAAATTGTACAAGGGTCATACAACAATCAAGCAGATTGACGTCGTTCAGAATGAGCCGAAAAAGAGCGTATTCAGGACTTTTCTATTTCCGGTGATAATGTTAACTGTATTTGATATCTATTTCAGATCCAGAGGTGGCTCCAATCTCTTGCAGAATTTTTAAAAGAATAATTAGACCATAAAATAGCAATACATGAAAAAACAAATTACTACACCCAAAAACAGGTATTTGTTAAGGAATTGGAGAATGATCAGTATGAACTTATTCACTTTAGTTCTATTGATTAGTTACGATCTCCTGCCTGTAACAGCAGCTTTGAAAAATCATAATGGCCGAATTGCTATTACCTCAGGCAACAATATTATTAGCGGTAAAATGCCATCGAAAGCTGATATCACGGTAAAAGGAATGATCACCGACCAGAAATCAGGGGAAATGCTAATAGGTGTTTCCGTGAAAGTCAAAGGAACTAATATTGGTGTTTCTACAGATGCGAAAGGTACCTATTCTCTGAATTCGCCGGAAAATGCAACTTTAGTTATTAGTTATATTGGTTATGAAACCCTGGAAGTACCTGTTAACAGTAGAGAAACTATTAACATTCTTTTGGTACGGTCCAACGCTTCACTAGATGAAGTCGTAGTAGTAGGTTATGGTTCCCAAAGGAAACGGGATATCACTTCTGCAGTGTCAACAATAAATATGGAGGATATTGGAGAAACTCCTTCGAGAGGGATAACGCAGTTGATCCAGGGCCAGGCGCCAGGGGTGGTGGTTAGGCAACAAGACGGACGGCCTGGAGCTGAATTTCAAGTGAGAATTAGAGGAATCGGATCCTTAGGTGCGGGTAGTGAACCCTTGTATGTAATTGATGGATTTGCCTTAGGAACCAGTACAGGGCAAAATATTAACCCAAATGATATTGAAAGTATTTCAATATTGAAAGATGCCGCTGCCACTGCAATTTATGGAGCAAGGGGCTCAAATGGCGTGGTGCTGATTACTACAAAAAATGGTAAAGACGGACAGATGAATTTGAATTTTTCTGTCGATTACGGTATTCAGAACATTCCTGATTCACGAAAGGTGACTGTTTTGAACGGGGTAGAATTCGCCCAGTTTAAAAAAGATGTTTTCATGGACCAAATCCGATATTTCCAAAAAAGAGAGCCTACCATTGATGAGGTTCCATTAGGATACCGTTTTCCGGAACAAACTAAATATTCAACGAATTGGTTTGATGAGATTCTTAACAAGAATGCCCCATATACTGACTATAATCTTAGCCTGACTTCAGGTCAGGGAGCCATCAAATCAATGGTTTCATTAGGGTACTATAAAGAAGATGGTGCGGTCATTAAAACAAATTATGACCGGTTTTCTGCCCGTTCTAATATAGGAGGGAACATAAATAAATTTATTTCAATGGGCTGGAATCTGAGCGGAACTTTCTCCAGACAAAATCTCGCTAATACGAACGGTCGTGGTGCCATAATAGGGCAGACGCTGATTATGGATCCCCGGGAACCTGTGTATAACACCGATGGAACTATGAGGCCATATATAGGAGGAGCGGATGGCGTTTTTGGATATCCCAATCCTGTGTTTTTGCTCAATAATGTTATCAACAAGCAGGATATAGCAGATGTATTATCTAATGGTTTTCTTGAGTTTTCGCTTCTTAAAAATTTAAAATTCAAGTCTGCACTTAATGCCCGGTTAACTTATAATAGGGCCAATGGATTTACTCCGTCTACTATTGGTGCCGGAACTGCAGCAGGACTTTCAGGAGCTCCTCCAAGAATTGCGACAGCAAGTGCATCAAATGGTGAATTAACTAACTATTCAGCAGATCAGATATTGACCTATGAGCCTAAGATCGGTGAAAATCAAAGAATAGATTTTCTTGCTGGTTTCACTGCCCAGGAAGAGACGGTAAAAAACGTTTCCGGGACAGGGAATACGTTCCCTGACGACCTGGTACCTTACCTTGGTGCTGCCGTATTAAGATCCTCCAACTCGGCCGAATTTGGATGGAGCCTGATGGCGTATATCGGTAGAATGAACTACTCGTATAAAGACAAATATTTATTTTCTGCTTCGATTCGCCGGGAAGGAAGTTCCAGATTTGGTGAAAAAAATAAGTATGGAAATTTCCCTGCTGCATCCATCGGGTGGAGGGTTACAGAAGAGAATTTCATGCCGAAATTTTCATGGTTAACAGACCTGAAGTTCAGAGCCAGCTTGGGTAAAACCGGGAATAATAATATAGGCAATTATTCCAGTTTATCCTTCCTTAATACTAATAATTACATTCTGAACAATGCTATAGCTTCTGGGGTAACCGTTGGTTCCTTTGCAAACTCCGCTTTAGAATGGGAAAAGTCTGATCAACTGGATGTAGGGATGGATCTCTCATTGTTTAATAATAAACTGATAATAACAGCAGAATACTATAACAAAACTACCAAAGATATGCTGTTGCCAATAAGCATACCAGCAGTTTCAGGATTTACTTCCAGTTTGTCCAATATTGGAAAAGTGGAGAACAAGGGGTTTGAATTTGCGGTTGACCACAGAGCCAAGTGGGGTAAGGTTAATATCCGTAATGGATTTAATATTGCATTCAACAGAAATAAAATACTTGCTATCAAAGGTCCGAATGATGCATTATATTATGGTAGTTTTTATGGAGGATATAATGTTCAGAAAGTTGGCCGCCCTATTGGGATGATTTATGGTTACAAGAAGCTCGGAATTTTTAATACCCAGGATGAAATCGATAAAGCACCCAGGCAGGATGGGGTTATTCCGGGGGGCATGAAATTTTTAGACGCAGATGGTAATGGTGAAGTAACGTATGATACCAAAGACATGGTGGAAATAGGCAACCCTAATCCGGGTTTTACCTGGGGGCATACGCTTGATATGGACTTTAAGAGGTTTGATTTTAACGTTTTACTTCTCGGTGTCCAGAATGTTGATATATACAGGAATATTGAAGCCTCTACTATGAATATGGATGGTGTGTTCAATGTTTTGGACAAAGCCAAGGATCGCTGGAGGTCTCCGCAAAATCCTGGTTCTAATCCCAATGCGAAAAATTCACAGGGTGGCACTAACTACTTTAAATGGTCTCGCGAAAGCAGTGAACGTTATGTGTATGATGCTAGTCACCTTTGGGTCAAAAATGTAAGCCTTGG
>NZ_JBKJUM010000042.1:0-84793 GCF_046590655.1 Daejeonella sp. | reverse complement strand
GCCCCACTTGATTAAGTGAGGCTAATCGCTTGATTGTCAAGCTCCCGAGACTGGGCTCGAACCAGTGACCCTCTGATTAACAGTCAGATGCTCTAACCAGCTGAGCTACTCGGGAATTTAGACTACTAGTGTAGTCTCTGGTTTTTTTTAAGCTCCCTGCCTGCGCAGGGACTATCCTTTCGGGAGTGCAATATTCGGGATTTTAAATTATTAATCCAATATTTGCATCAAAATTTTTTAAAATAATTATGAGCTTGATTATTATTGGTACGGTTGCCTTTGACGCAATTGAAACTCCTTTCGGAAAAACAGAGAAAATTGTTGGTGGCGCCGCTACCTATGCGAGCCTTGCTGCTTCGTACTTCTACGACAAAGTTAAAATTGTTGGCGTAGTGGGTGATGACTTTCACGCATCTGATATTAAGAACTTTAACGATCACGGTATCGATACCGAAGGGCTACAGATAAAAAAAGGAGAGAAGTCTTTCTTTTGGTCCGGCAAATATCATAACGATATGAACAGCCGCGATACTCTGGCTACTGAATTAAATGTTCTTGCTGATTTTGATCCCATTATTCCGGAGAGCTACCAGGACTGTGAGTACCTTATGCTGGGGAATCTTACTCCGCAGGTTCAGCAAACCGTAATCAGCCGACTTAAAAAACGCCCTAAACTAATTGTTTTAGACACGATGAACTTCTGGATGGATATCGCTCTGGATGATCTTTTGGGCGTGATCAAAAATATTGACGTTTTAACAATCAATGATGAAGAGGCACGGCAGCTTTCAGGTGAATACTCTCTTGTAAAAGCGGCAAATAAAATATTGAAGATGGGACCTAAGTACCTCATCATTAAAAAAGGTGAACACGGTGCTCTTCTTTTCCACGAAGATTTAATATTTTCTGCTCCAGCCTTGCCTTTGGCAGAAGTTTTTGATCCAACCGGTGCCGGAGATACCTTCGCTGGTGGATTTATCGGATATCTTGCACAAGTAGGAACAGTTAATTTCGCAAGTATGAAGAACGCAATCATCTACGGTTCTGCACTTGCTTCATTCTGTGTAGAGAAGTTCGGCACAGATAAGATAATGGATCTTACGCAAGAGCAGATCTCGGGAAGGGTGGAGAAGTTTGTGAAGTTGAGCAGTTTTGTTATTGAATAAAGTAATCGATACCACAACCCTTCTTTTTCTAGACGTGTCTCGACATAGAAGTGGAATTAAAGCCTCACAGAAATGTGAGGCAATCATTTCTCGCAGTATGCAGATCCGAATGGCATACACCGCAAAACAGGATATCGATTTCAATATCTGTTTCAGTAGCCTCCCGGCGATTTATATTCATCAGTATCAGATCATCTGCACGTGATGCAGCTCCGAATGCTTTAACTTGAAATTTTTCCATTTTAATTATTGTGATTTTAATTTTTCTTAAATTCTGGGTGATTACCTAATCAGAATCGGTGAAAAGGGACAGCTAATTAGTTCCATTTTGACCACTTAAATCGATAATGACTTGCATTACAATAACTCTGGCAATACCTTTAAGTTTGCCGTTAAGTAAACTCATTTTAACTTTATTGAGGGTAACAATCATTTTCTGTAAGCATTAGCTAGCGGTTCCAGACGTAAAACGTATCACATTTCACTCCCCGTATTAGTTTCTAAAATTCTGCGTAACCATCAACCCATACCTTCCACCATCCAGAATACCTATGCCCAGCCGTCCAAATGCGGGATGCAGGATATTTGCCTTATGGCCCGGAGAGTTCATCAGGCCGGTATGAGCTAACTCGAGTGTTGGTGCCAGCGCAAGATTTTCGCCAGCCGTCAAAAAGCCAACATTTTCATCGCGTGCGCGTTTAGATGGGCTTTCTCCTTCTTTATTAATATGTGAGAAATAACCTTTGGCGAACATATCTTCCGAATGCAGTCTGGCTACTTTCCTCATCTCAGGATCGGGTTCTAAAGCTGGAAGCCCTTCTTTCTTCCTTTCTTGGTTTACAAGTAATAACATTTCCGCCTCCAGGTCCTCGCGCACTTTAGGATCCTTTAGAGTGAAATCTAAAGTTATGGACTTCTTTGCATCCGGCTCCAAGGTAAGGTTGGTCATCGACCGGCTGACTGCATCTTCAAACACGGGAGCCAATTTATCACCAATCCACTGGACATGCGGACTTGCAGCGGTAGCTAATGAACTCTCACGAGCGTTCGCGGTAATACCATCCGAAAAGGGCATCGCTAACAGCAACGAGCCGAGAATTGCTATGTAAATCAATCCGTTAACCAAACCTGGGATAGTCCCAAATAGACGATTGGTTATACTGTGATGCACCCGGAGAGGAAGCTTTGTCAATCCTTTCATCGCAATGGCCCATATTAGCATTCTAGCTAATGCAAAGCATGCAATAAATGCCAAAGGAAGGGTCCACACCCCTGCCGGTCCGGCAAATTTCTCGTAAATGGCTACTACATACCCTGATGCCCAAAAGGCAAAGACAAGCCCTACAGCTAAGAGTAGCAGATCAATTCCTCCAAGAATAAAGCCTTTTTGATAGCCGGCATATATGGCAAGAAGAACAATCAGAAGTAATATAACGTCTACCGGATTCATTTCATTTACTTGTACTTCCTACCCTTGCTTCTGTCATTATTCCTTATACCTTGACCTTTTCGTTCCTTACTCAATCTTGATACTTAACTTAAACGTTTGCTTCACGCCCCTGCCTGCTGGCATGCAATGACACCAGTCTTGATTCCTGGTTCCAGTTCCCGGCTCTATTTGACCTCTACTACCGTCCAATTATTCGCCCTTCTGTTCCAGATAATCGAGTAATCCTTGTTATGGATCAGTTTGTAGGTTTCTGCATTAGGGCTGTTTACAAGACGTAAAAAACCGTAGTTATATATTTCATATTTAAACACAAATGGCTGAGTGGTTTTCAGAAGAACCGGACTGTAATTCCTTCCATCGTCGGAGAGGTAAACAGTCATGGCACTATTACCATATAATGCTAAATTAATCCAGTTGCTTTCACTTACAGGCGGCGGTGGATTTTGTTGGGGCTGAGGTACCGCCGGGCGGGCAGCAGTTGTAGATGAAGTATTGATTCCTTTAGCATAGTACCAGCCTTTCTGTATTGCGTCTACGCGTGCTGCCCTTCCCGGGTGACTTGTATTACCCAAGGCAGGTGCGATCTTTTGTATAGCAGCGGTGGCATCTCCGAGGCTTGCTCCGATTTTGGCCAATGCATAACCTGAAAAATAATCCGCCTCGAGTTCTTTAGCTGGGGTACTTCCATTTCCCGAAACAAGATGGCTATGGTAATGGTGGCCAATCTCATGAGCAAGGACGCTTACTGAGGCCCAATTGGTATTCGAATATTGATCCAGTGCTGTAAGGAACCTGTTATCATAAATGATAAAACGTTTGTTGCGAATAATTGTCGCATATGCGTTATTAATACCGCTTTGCTCCAAAAGAGTAAAATTCTGCTTCCAGTTTACGCTGTCGAGAATTGTTCTTACATATGCGCCTGCCTCATACGCGCTCAGAAAATTATAGACTTTTGAAGGCGGTGGAATTAATATACCGCACTGGTTAGTCTTCTGTGCAAAAGCAATTTGGGAACATAACAGGAGGAATAGCACTATTCGTTTCATACAATCGGGGTAATAAGCTAATAACGGAGGGACCGGTAATTATGTTATAACACAGATTACCGCAGGAAGTTTCCTGTGGCTTTCATCTACAAACAGCCCCCTGAAAAATGGGCCTGATTAGCCTCATATATTTTACCAAAATAATTCATGAACCGCAAATGCCATGAAAATTGTTCCGCGTCCAAAGTTATTCTTAAATAGGTGTCTGATATTTCTCCGATATTAAACTAATTGTGTCTATTTCTGGCCAGGGCGGGCCGACACCCCTATCGTGCAAAAATTAGACATAACATATTGTAAATGAATATGATATTCGACTAAATATTTGATGGCAGGGATATTGCTAGCTCTCTATAACTAAATAACAAAACAATGAAAACTATACTTAGCACTTTAATCATTTGTTTCCTCGCCGTGGCGGGAATTGCACAAACGACCAGCACGGTGAATATCATATTCAGGGGCGTCACTAAAACTACCAATAACTATGAGGTAAGAATTGATGACAAGCGTTATTTTTCGAATACCGGTACGAACAACGCTCCAAATTATATGATATCGGTCGACAATATCTTAACAGGTACACACGCATTAAAGCTATACCGCTTGAAGAGCAATAGCGTATCCGCCAATGCTAATTCTCAAAACACATTAGTCTATTCGAATAACTTCGTACTGAGGGAAGGATATGAAATGAATATTACTGTGCGTGCAAATGGAGCGGTTGAGTTCAGTGAAGTAATCTCTGAAATGACCAGTCCGGTAAGCACGGGCCCTATGGCTACTGCGGTTTTCAATACCCTTAAGCAAAGCGTCCAATCACAATCTTCGCAGGCGATTAAAGCTGAGAAGATCAGGGACGTATTTATGAACACAGATAATCGCTTCACCAGTGCTCAAGTCCGACAATTACTTGTCCTGGTTACCTCCGAGAGCGATAAACTGGATCTTGCCAAGCTAGCTTATGCTGGGGTTACAGATCCTTCAAATTTTGCTGCCTTGAGTAATGTTTTCAGCAGCACGACCAGGAGAAATGAATTTGCTGAGTTTGTCCAAATGAGTGCAGCCTCTACTATCAGTGCACGGGTACTTATTTCGGATTCAAACTTCAATACTCTGGTTACTAATGTCAAGAGTAAATGGTCGCAATCACTCAAAGGTGAAGCCATTAGAGATGCTTTTACCAATTCAAACAATTACTATACAACCACCCAGGTCAGGCAATTGATGGGACTTGTGACTTCAGAAAGCGACCGGATGGATTTGATTAAAATGGCTTACCCAATAGTAACCGATGCAAATAATTTTGCATCCCTTGTTGATGTGTTTGCCAGCACCGCAAACCGCACTGAATTCAACGAGTATGTTATTTCAAAAGGTGGAGTAGCCGTCAATACTGGGATGAAAGCACAAATGACGGTTAATAATTTCAATTTGTTGATGACCAGCATCCAGTCTAAATGGTCGCAGGCACTCAAAACAGATGCTGTGAGGGATGCGTTTATCAACACAAATAATTACTTCAGCACTGAACAAATCAGACAGCTACTCACACAAGTTACATCAGAATCCGATAGGCTAGCCTTAGCGAAACTGTCGTTCCGTTCAGTTATGGATCCAAACATGTTCTATCAACTGGGCGACCTTTTCACTTCGACCAGTTTCAGAAATGAATTTAACACCTTCGCAAGTGCACAAACAGGAGTGACAGTGACTTCCACGGTGAGAACTCCTATGAGCAATAGTGATTTTAGCCTCTTGGTTCTTAGCATCAGAAGTAATCTTTTGCAACTTCTTAAGGTGCAAGCTGAAAGGGACGTATTTGCAAACCCGAATAATTTCTTTACAACTGCTCAGATAAAACAGCTGCTCCTTTTAATTAACGCGGAGCCTAGCCGTTTGGAACTTGCGAAAATGTCATATAAAACAGTTACGGATCCCGCAAACTTTACAAAGTTAAATGATTTGTTTCAAATGCAGTCGAGCAAAGACGAATTGACAGCATATGTGAAGAGTTATCAGGTGAATTAGAGGTCGGAGGTCGGAGGACTGAAGTCGGAGGTTGGAAGTCGGAAGTGGATAGGCGGTCAAGAAAAACGATTCTATTTCCGATTGGGTACACATAATTCAACTTACAGTTCGAAATAAACACATGCCAAAAAAGGCCATTCAGTTAATCCCTGAAAGGCCTTTCTCGTACCTTAATTAGTACCCTCATCATACTCCTTAACCACCCCCAAGTCGTGATACTTGATACTTGATACTCAGTCCTAGTCTACGTAAGCAATACAATCCAATTGCACCAGCACACCATCCCGCCCCATCAATTCGGCGCTGGTACCGGTATAAGAACGAACGGGTGCCGGATCAGGAAAGTAGCCCCGATAGGCTTCATTTAGGGGAGCTATATTTTTATTCGGTTCAACAACGGTCATATGCACTTTGAGAGCATTAGCCATAGACGATCCGGCGCCATCAAGAACTTCTTTTAATGTATCAAGAATACTTTTTATCTGAACTTTAATATCTCCTGGGTCTGCCCTTCTTTCCGGATACCAGCCACCTATGCCCGAAACAAAAAGTAAGTGACCTGAACGGATACAGCCGGAAAGAACTGGCACCGGTCCCTGGGATGTAGGTACAACGGTATTTGTGTTCCCGCCGCTGTTGCTTTTGCGAACCACCTGTTTCTTTGGTGTCCATTGTCCTTTTCTCTTCCTTTGCGCCATGGCTTCGTTGGACGACACGGCAATCGCCGCTCCAGCCAGAGGCAGCAAGGTTAGGCTTTTAAGTAAGTTTCTTCGGTTCATCTTATGATCTTTTAATTGAATGATCAGTCTACGTAAGCTATACATCCTACCTGCAGGAGGATACCATCCCGCCCCATTTGGCTGGGCTTGGAACTGCTGAATGAGCGCACGGGGGGATTCTCTGGAAAGAATTCATAATAGCCCTCATTAAGCTTCGCAAGATTCTTTTTCGGTTCGCAAACGGTCATGAAAATCTGTAGCACATTATGCATGCCTGAGCCGGCAGCTTCCAGTGCTTCTTTCATACTAGTCAGAGCACCGGTTATCTGAACCTTCGCATCTCCCGGTTCCGGCCGCCGGTTTGCGTACCATCCTCCGATACCTCCCACAAAAAGTAAGTGGCCAGAACGCAGACAGGATGAATTTGCGCCCCGAATCAACTGCTTCTTAGGCAGCCATTCTTCCGGTTCTGCGGCAACAGGCGGGCTCTGAAAAGCCGCTAGCCTTACTGCAGCACCTGCCAGAGGTAAAAGAGTTAAACCCGTGAGGATTTCTATTCGATTCATGTTTCGGAGCTTGGTTCATTAAATATAAGAAACAAGCAGGCTTAGTCCAAAGCTCATGAAGTTTTTAACAGCGTCTAGCCGTAGGATGCCTAAACTCTTATCAAATTAATCCGGAAGCAAAACTTGTTACTTGATACTTACTACTCGATTATCCTCAAACCAATCTCCCCACCACCTTAAACCTCTCAAAAACTGCCACAGTGTGCGGAGCATCCTTCAGTTCGTCAGTAAGGTCCTGCCCTGCCCAATGTTCATAATGTTTACCGTTTTTCCAAAGGCGACTTTCGGTAACATCATATATCAAGCCTTTATAAGCGATCCAAATATCGGGTTTATCCTGTCCATTCCGGAGTGCAAGGTATTGCCTGGTGTATTTAGGAAAATCCATCAGCCTCAAACAGTCTCTCTCTTTTTAAAATACTCAAACAAGCGAATGTTGATGAGCAACATAGACATTGAATAGAAATGATCTTCAAAAGGGATAGTGCCAATCCGGAATGCCATGTTCTCAGCATCGTTATACATTACAATGGGGATTGATGTAAGGATTCCATTAACGACATAAAATGGGAGTAGTGAAACGAGAAAAGCTAAGTAGAACCTGCCGAGATTGGCTTTTTGGATGAATTCTACATAACTTAAAACCAGCAGCAATAGTCCAAAAGTGATTAGTGTATACACCCGGTCGTAAAAAATCAAAAGTAAGATTATACTTAAAATGATCAGAATAATGCTTATAGGCCTGGAAACTTCTCCAAGCAGGTCTCTTTTAATGTAGAAGTTCAGGCACTCGTAGATAAATATACAGGCAAATGGAACCGTTACGAAAAACAGAATCTCTTCGACAGGCAAATTAAGAATGTATGTACCTATCACATAATCAGGATTAAAAGACCAGACATCGAGAATAGTGAAAAGGTGATCCCATACCAGGAAAAGGAGTCCTGTAATAAAAAGCCCGGGGAATATATAATTCCAGCTTTTATAAAATCGTACACGGCTGTCGAAGGAAAGCAAAACAGGAAACAGGATTGTCAGGAAGTTGATTAAAAGATAGGCGGACTTCATAATTCGTTGCCAGTTACCAGTTATCAGTTACCAGGCTGGGTGGTTAAATATAGCGGTTAAATATCTAACTTATGCACGATAGAACTCTGTAATCACTGCATAAACTCTGCGCACTCTACGGTAAAATCCCTGAACAAAAAAAACACCGGAATTTCTCCCGGTGCTTTCATATAAGTAAAGTTGATTCTTATGTTATGAAGCTTTTACTATCGCGAAATCAATTAATCGCGAATTGGGTGCTCCGTAAATCAGTATCATAAGGTCTCAACGATTTCTTAAGCAGTTTTCTGGCAACATGAATCCTTGTTTTAACTGTTCCAATTGGAATTGTTAAGCGATCAGCGATTTCATGATACTTATGCCCTTCGAAATGCATTGTGAATGGAACGTAGTATTCATCCGGAAGCTTTCCCAATGCATTTTTAATATCCTCCATGATGAACTTTGGTTCACCCTGGTTTAGTGTAGCACTATACATCAGATTGGCAGATGAGATATCATCAGACTTGGTAACGAAGGAACTTATCTTAACGAATCTCCTGTAATTATTAATGAAGGTGTTTTTCATGATGGTATATAACCATCCTTTAAGGTTAGTTCCCTCTTTAAACTTATTGTAGTAGGTGATGGCTTTCAACATAGTATCCTGTACCAAGTCATTTGCATCATCTGAATCATGAGTAAAGTGTAAAGCGTACATTTTGAGAGAGCTCGCCTGGCGCGTAACCATAGTGTTGAATTCGATTGTGTTCATTTTTGTTTAGGTTAGAGAGTAAACAAATCACTTATTTCTTCGCAATTCAAAGGAACTAAGTGTTTTCAAGTAGACGCATATTAACCAACAAAGTGTATGCCTGTTTAGGATATTTGGGTAAAAAGAGTAGAGATAGGATGTAGTTAAAGAAGCCTGGCAAAATTCAACCGGGCAAATGTTCGAATTTTAGATAATATTCACTTCCCGTTCAAGAGTGATATCAAATCGGTTTTGGACACTCGCAACAATTAATTCAGAAAAGTTATATATCTCATTACCAGATGCTTTTCCCACATTCACTATTACAAGTGCCTGGTTCTTCCAGGTACCGGTTTGCCCTAAAATCTTTCCTTTCCACCCGCATTGTTCAATAAGCCACCCCGCAGCAAGCTTTATAAAGCCTTGAGAAGCGGGGTAGTGAACTATGTCTGGAAAATTGGACTGCAACTGTATAAATTTGCCTACCGGAATTATGGGATTCTTAAAAAAACTACCCGCATTCCCTATCGTTTTTGGATCTGGCAATTTGCCGACGCGGATATGTGAAACGACGGATGAAATATCCTTAATTGTAGGTTTAATTTTATTACGTTTATCGAGCTCCTCTTGAATGGCCCCATAGGTGACTTTGGGAGAAAAAACAGTTGAAAGTTTAAACGTTACTTTTGTGATAATATAAAGATCTTTTAATGTCGTTTTAAAAATGCTATCGCGGTAACTGAAATTACATTCATCTCTGGTGAATGTCCGGATGAGGCCGGATGATATTTCGAAAGCCCTGCAGGAATGGAAAACATCCATAAGCTCTACTCCATAAGCCCCAATATTTTGAACGGGTGACGCGCCCACAGAACCAGGTATCAAGCTCATATTTTCCATGCCTGCGAATTCATGTTCGACCGAAAAATTGACAAGATTATTCCATATTTCACCGCCCCCGGCACTCAGGTAGACGTCATTACCCTCAGATCTGTGGCTAATACCCTGAATATTCATGTGAATTACAAGTCCATCATAATCCTTTGTGAAAAGCATATTGCTGCCGCCACCAAGCACAAGCTTCGGAACTTGTTTAATATCTTCATCGGAAAAGAGAGCATTTAAGTCTTCTTCACTTTTAATGTCGGCGAACATTCGCGCCCGTGCCATTACACCGAAAGTATTCAAGTCCTTTAGAGAGACATTTTCCTGTATAATCATGAGATTCCGGCAGCTTGATCTTACTTACGTTTCCTGAAATATTTTCCCGAAGCTAGCAATAATCCAAACTCCTCAGAAGGATTTTTATCCATTGATTTATGATGAATCTTATGGGCCCTTCTTATTCCCAAAAGATAGCGGTTGTTAGTTTTAAATGGCTTCACACGAGTGTGAATAAACCAGTCGTGGAAGATGAAGTATATAAGTCCATACACCGAAATTCCTACACCTATCCAAAACGCTGTATCCAGACTTTCCCTTCCAACCCACATTAGATACAGTGAAATTGCCGCAAAAAGTATACTGAATACATCATTAGCCTCAAACCAGCTCGTATGGGGCTTATGGTGTGACTGATGAATAAACCAGAGCGGGCCGTGGAAGAGGTATTTGTGAATCGCCCAGGAGAATGCCTCCATGAAAATGAGCGTTGTGATTATTAGGGCTAGGCTTATTATGATTTGCATGGGTAATATACGTTTTTACGTTGTACGTTATACGTTATACGTTACTAGACGCTGTGCAACGTATAACTGAACAGCTGTGCTACGTATCACGTATAACTTAACCGATGTGCAACGTATTACGTATAACGTACAACGTATAACTTAAATATGAATCGCCCTATTCTCCGTCGCCGCCATCGCTGCCTCTCTGAATGACTCCGTATAAGTCGGATGTGCGTGAGAGATCCTCGCTATGTCTTCGGCCGAGGCCCGGAACTCCATCGCTACTACCGCTTCAGCAATCATATCAGCTGCACGCGGGCCAATCATATGGACTCCGAGTATCTCATCAGTGCCAACATCTGCCAGTACTTTAACAAATCCATCGGTATCCATACTGGCACGCGCCCGGCCGCTTGCTTTGAAAGGGAACGACCCCGCTTTGTATTTAATACCGCGTTCTTTCAGCTGCTCTTCAGTCTCGCCAACACTTGCCACTTCCGGCCAGGTGTAAACAACTCCCGGAATCAGGTTATAATTGATGTGCGGTTTCTGTCCGGCGATACGTTCAGCTACATAAGTCCCTTCATCTTCAGCTTTGTGAGCCAGCATAGCGCCTTTGATCACATCGCCTATGGCATAAATTCCCGGCACTGAAGTCTCCAGATGCTCATTAACCGGAATTTTCTTCCCGCGCTCTTCCAGACTAATACCGATATTTTCAAGACCGAGGCTCTCGGTATAAGCTGTACGACCAACTGCAACAATACAGTAATCACCCTCAACAGCAATCTTTTCGCCTTTTGTACTATCAGCACTAACGGTTACTTTACCACCCTTCACCGTCGCTCCGCTTACTTTGTGGCTTAACAGAAACTCCATTCCAAGTCGCGATAGAACTTTTTGTAGTTCCTTACCTAAACCTTTATCCATAGTTGCGATTATGGTATCCATAAATTCAACAACAGTTACTTTTGATCCCAATCTGGCATAAACAGATCCGAGTTCAAGTCCGATAACTCCACCACCGATAACGATGAGGTGCTTAGGTATTTCAGTTAAATTCAACGCTTCTGTTGAAGTTATGATTCTCTTTTTATCTGTTTTAAGAAACGGCAGCTCAGTGGGTTTAGAACCTGTCGCCAGTATAATGTTGGCACCTGTAATATTTTCTGATTTTCCGTCTGATTTGGTAATCTTGACTGTGTTTTTATCAATCATTGATCCCATTCCCTGGAAGGCAGTGATCTTATTCTTCTTGAACAGAAAAGCTATACCCCCTGTAGTTTGGGCAACCACATCATCTTTACGTTTAACCATTTGTTTAAGATCCGGCTTCAGATCTTTTAGGTTAATTCCATGCTCCTTGAAGTTATGCAACGCATTATGATAATGTTCGGAAGAATCCAAAAGAGCTTTTGATGGGATACAGCCCACATTAAGGCAGGTACCTCCATATGTGTTATATTTCTCAACAACTGCAGTTTTCATACCCAATTGAGCACAACGAATTGCGGCAACATATCCGCCGGGTCCACTTCCAATAACTATAACGTCAAATTGCATGCAAGGATAATTTTTATGTACAGAGCAAAGTTAAGAAATAGGGACGAGATTGCCGCGCTCCGCACGCAATGACACGCTCCTGGTAACGGTGTCCTGGTAGGTGGTACGACGAAGCAATTGCCGCGCTCCACTCGCAATGACTAAGAATCCAGCGTGGTTGTCCTTGCGAGCCCGCCTGCCGGCCGGCAGGGAGGCACGACGAAGCAACCATTTTTTTTCATAATTTTATAATCCCGCAAACCAGTTAGAATAGTATCTTGAAATGAACCTAAAATCAACTTTGATAGTTTTCTTACTGGCCCTAAGTACCCTTTCAGGATTCGGCCAGAATAAAGTCCCGACTTTTACAAAAGCAGACACACTCCGCGGGAAGCTTACACCGCAGAGAAGCTATGACATTAACTACTATCACCTGGATGTGAAAATAGATATTGACAATAAGTTTATCATCGGCACAAATATTTTCAAATTCACCGCTACTCAAGATTTGCAACGGCTGCAGTTCGATCTTTTCGGAAACCTCGCGGTGGATAAAGTGATTTATAAGGGAAAGGAACTGGCCTTCCAAAGAGAGTTTAATGCAGTTTTCATAGATTTCCCTCGTTTAATCAGGCGAGGTACCAAGGACGAGTTTACAGTTTATTACAGCGGCAACCCATTGGTAGCAAAAAGGGCTCCATGGGATGGCGGATTTACCTTTGCCCAGGATAAACAGGGCAAACCCTGGGTGGGAGTATCATGTCAGGGCCTGGGTGCTAGTTCCTGGTGGCCGACAAAAGACCATCAGTCGGACGAAGTGGACAGCATGATGATAAGTGTTTCTGTTCCTGATGGCCTGATGGATATCAGCAACGGTCGTTTGCGTTCAACAAAGAAACTTAATAACGGCTTCACGCGTTATGACTGGTTTGTTTCCTACCCAATCAATAATTACAGTGTTACCCTGAATATTGCTGACTACGTGCATTTCGATGACATCTACAATGGCGAAAATGGAAACCTTACTTTGGATTACTATGTGCTCAGAGAAAATCTGGACAAGGCCAGGAAACAATTCGGAGCAAATGTAAAGCCGATGTTAAAGGTGTTCGAAAACTGGTTTGGCCCATATCCCTTTTACAGGGATGGATTTAAACTGATCGATGCGCCCTACCTTGGAATGGAGCATCAAAGTGCTGTCGCCTATGGCAATAAATATCTTAATGGATATATGGGTACTGACCTTTCCGGCACTGGTTACGGTCTAAAGTGGGACTATATTATAATCCACGAAGCCGGCCATGAATGGTTTGGAAACAACATCACTTCAAAAGACATTGCAGACATGTGGATTCATGAAGGATTCACGATGTATTCGGAAGGTTTGTATGTTGAAAGTCTTGATGGAAAAAAAGCCGGTGCAAAGTACCTGGCCGGAGTTAGAAAGAAGGTAAGGAATGATAGTCCCATCATCGGCCCTTACGATGTAAATACAGAAGGCTCCGGCGATATGTATTATAAAGGTGCCAATCTGGTTCACACGCTGCGAACACTTGTTGACGATGATGTAAAATGGCGTTCAATCCTCCGCGGACTCAATAAAGACTTCGGATTAAAGACCACTACGACCGTTGAAGTTGTGAATTACATTAATGCAAAATCAGGTAAGGATCTCACCAAAGTTTTTGAGCAGTATCTTCGGTACATCAGTATTCCTGAACTGGAATACAAAACGAGCAGCGGAACTGTAAAGTATCGTTGGAATTCAGAAGTACCCGGTTTTAATATGCCGGTTAGAATTCTCATGGGCAACAAAAATCAATGGATCCAACCCACAACAGCCTGGAAAACCCTGAAGCTTAAATCAGCATTTACACCTGATATTGAGAATTTCTTTATCACAGTGAAACAGGCGGATTAAGCTTTTCTACAGGGACTGCAGCATTCAACTCCGCCCTAATAACCTAAGTAAAAATTATTTACAAATCTCTGCAACGTTTTTCAGGAAGGCTCGTCTTATGGATATAGTACGAAACTTAACCAAACAATAATCATGAGATATCTTAAAAACTACCTGGTGCTTCTGGCCTTTCTAATTGCTGGTTCCCAACTGGATGCTTCGTCCGCTTTAATAACCGTTGTGAAAAGCAAGCATGTAGTAGCTGACGATACACGAGTCGTATCCGGTTTTACGGGCATTTCTTCATCGGGAAGCTACAATGTTATTATTACAATGGGTAGCACCGAGAATCTGCGACTCGAAGGTGATGCCGAACAAATTGCGGAAATTGAAACTGTAGTTGAGGAGGGAACATTAAAGATTAGGAATAAGAACAATAACGGTAGTTGGAACCGCAATTGGAGCGGCAAGGTTAATATTTATGTAACAGCCAAATCACTGAAAAATATAACGCTCAGCGGATCCGGAGACATTAATGTAAAGGGCGTTGTAAAATCTACTAATCTTTCAACGACTCTCAGCGGCTCAGGAAATATTTCTCTTGCGCTTGAAGCGACAAACTACTCTGCCATAATTAGTGGTTCAGGAGAAATCAAAGCGAGCGGACATACAGAAAATGCGAAAATTAACGTAAATGGTTCGGGTGATTTTGAAGGCAACGGACTTCGTACAAATGTAACGAGTGCGAAAGTGAGCGGATCTGGAAACATTTCTGTAAACGCCGATCGAGCGCTTGATGCGGCAATGAGCGGATCCGGAAATATAAGATATAACGGTAGTGCAAATGTTAAGTCGAGCAAAAGTGGTTCGGGGAGGATTAGCAAATTATAGAAGCAAGGAGCAAGTAATTAGGGCTGGAGCACAAGTTTAATGGAATTCATAGGATTGTAGCTTTCATATGATCCGGTCCCGATAAAAATAGATACAAACATCAAAAGCCCGTTGGATTCAGCGGGCTTTTGATGTTCTGCAGTTAACTTAAAACTTATGACCTACAACTTATAACTTCATTGGTGCAGTTAACTTAAAACTTATAACCTACAACCTTTATCTTCATTGGTGCAGCTAACGTATAAAGTACAACTATATTCCGAGTAACAACCTTGCCGGATCTTCCAACAGCTGCTTAACCCGAACAAGAAAACCAACAGATTCCCGCCCGTCAATGATCCTGTGATCATATGAAAGAGCAACATACATAATCGGGCGAATAACTACCTGTCCATTTAAAGCTACAGGGCGCTCTACGATATTATGCATTCCAAGAATTGCCGACTGTGGTGCGTTAATAATTGGAGTCGACATCATAGATCCGAAAACACCCCCATTCGTAATGGTAAATGTTCCGCCTGTCATCTCCTCAAGGGTTAGCTTACTATCACGGGCTTTCGTGGCCAAGTCAATAACCGACGCCTCAATCTGGGCAAGCGACATTGCCTCAGCATTCCTTATTACCGGAACAACTAAACCTTTCGGTGCAGATACGGCTATTGAAATATCAGCAAACTCATTGAAAACTATTTCCTCTCCATCAATGCGCGCATTCACAGAAGGGAAATCCTTAAGTGCTTCACAAACAGCCTTGGTAAAGAATGACATAAAACCTAGACCAACACCATGTTTTTCTTTAAATTTATCTTTGTATTTAGTACGCAAATCCATTATCGGCTGCATATCAACCTCGTTAAATGTAGTTAACATGGCCGTTTCGTTTCGTACAGCTACAAGGCGTTTAGCCACTGTTTTCCGTAACGAAGACATCTTTTCGCGACGCTCAACTCTTGAACCCGGAACTGAAACCTTGGCAGGCTGGGCCGTCGGAGCTTTAGCGGGGGCTGCAGCTGCAGGTTTTTTTCCAGCTTCTGCATTCAAGGCATCTTCCTTGGTCAGTCGGCCGTCAACTCCTGTTCCTTTTACACTGGATGTGTCAACCCCTTTTTCAGCAAGGATTTTAGCAGCAGCTGGTGATGGACTGCCTGAAGCATAGGTTGATTCTTTTTCTTCAGATTTAACCGCAGCTGGTTTTAATTCTTCTTTTTCCGGAGCAGATTCCTGCCCTGCAGCTTTGCTGTCAGCACTTCCCCCCTCTTCAATACTGCAGACAGGTGCACCAATTTCTAAAGTATCGCCTTCCTTAGCAATAGTTTTTAAAGTTCCAGCTTTCTCAGCTGTTAGTTCAAAGGTGGCTTTGTCAGATTCCAGCTCTGCAATAACCTCATCCATTTCCACGTAATCGCCATCTTTTTTAATCCATTGGGATAAGGTTACTTCCGAAATAGATTCGCCAACAGGCGGAACTTTGATTACTAAACTCATAATGGTTTCTATTATTTCTATTAGTCTATATTAACAACTTTTTTTGTTGTATTCTCTACTTTTTTCTTAACCTCAGGCCCGGCGGACGTTTCGAACGCCTGACCAACAACTAATAATTGTTGGGTAATGTGCTGCTTTGCATATCCTGTAGCCGTACTGCTGCTCTCTTTGCGGCAAACCACGTCGAAATCAAATGCAGATCTGCGGAATTTCCTTGCAATATAAGGCCAAACACCCATATTTTCTGGTTCTTCCTGTACCCAAACGTGCTCTTTAGCTTTCTTATACCTTAATCTTATAGAATCCAGTTGTTCAAACGGAGTGGGATAGAGCTGCTCAACACGTATGATAGCAACATCTTTTCTTTTATCAGCCTGCTGTTTCTCAAGCAAATCGTAATAAATTTTACCGGTGCAATACAGTACACGTTTAACATCACCGGCTTTTACATAAGTATCGTCAATTACCTCACGGAACCCACCGTCGGTGAATTCTTCAAGTTTACTAACACACTGCTGACTGCGCAATAAGCTTTTGGGAGTAAAAACTACCAGTGGCTTACGGAAATCGCGCTTAAGCTGACGGCGTAGAAGGTGAAAGAAATTTGCCGGGGTAGTACAATTTGCAACCTGAATATTATCATCGGCACAAGCCTCCATAAAGCGCTCTATCCTGCCTGACGAATGTTCAGGACCTTGTCCTTCAAAACCATGTGGAAGCAGCATCACCAAACCGTTTGAACGCTGCCACTTGGTTTCCGCACTTGTAATGAACTGATCGATAATGATCTGAGCACCATTCACGAAATCTCCAAACTGCGCTTCCCATACCACCAAAGCCATTGGGTTAGCAAGAGCGTAACCATATTCAAAGCCAAGTACACCATATTCGGACAAATGCGAATTATAAATCTCAAATTTAGCGGCACCGCTATCTAATTGTGCTAAGGGTACATATTCTTCTTCAGAATTTTCGAGTGTAAGTACAGCATGCCTGTGCGAGAAAGTTCCACGCTCAACATCCTGTCCGCTAACCCGTACACGGAAGCCATCCCTAAGCAACGATCCATAGGCCATTAATTCAGCCATTGCCCAATCGAAAACTTTTGTTTCCGACATCTTCTTACGATCATCAAAAAGCTTCTCTATTTTCTTGAAAAACTTCTTATCTGATGGCAGGGTACTAATATTTCTAGCTATATCCAGTAATTTTTTAGCTGGAACATTTGTATCAGATGGAGTGTCTACCCAGTTAGTTACCAGGCGAAGCCCCTTCCAGGATCCGGCGAGAACAGAATTCATTGCTGAATACGTCTCATCCTCTTTAGCTTCATTTAACCTGTCTTGTAATAATGCTCTGAAGTTTTTCTCCATCTCCTTGGCAAGACTGGCATCTACACTACCTTGTTCAAGTAGCTTTTTATTATATATCTCCCTTGGATTGGGGTGTTTTTCAATAGCCTTGTACAATAATGGCTGAGTAAATTTAGGTTCGTCTGCCTCGTTGTGTCCAAAACGACGATAACAAAGAATATCTATAAAGACATCATTGTGATACTTCTGACGATATTCAACTGCCATATTTATTGCATAGACCAGTGCTTCGACATCATCTCCATTAACGTGAAAAACTGGTGATAACGTAGTTTTAGCAAGGTCAGTACAATAGGTTGATGATCGCGCATCTTTATAATTAGTAGTAAATCCTACCTGATTATTGATTACCAGATGGATGCTACCCCCAGTTCTGTATCCCTCAAGTTTTGCCATCTGCAAAACCTCATAAGTTATGCCCTGTCCGGCCAGAGATGCATCGCCATGAATCAATATCGGAGCAATGCGTTTATAATCCCCGCCGTATTTGAAGTCTATTTTAGACCTCACCATCCCTTCTACGAGTGGATCAACAGCTTCCAGATGCGATGGATTTGGACACAAACTTAAGTGAACCTTCTTACCGCCCACTGTTTCGACATCAGTAGAATATCCCAAATGATATTTCACATCACCTCCAAAAGGCGTGTTTACATCGAATCCTTTCCCTTCAAATTCCGAAAAAATATTCTTGTATGTTTTATACATGATATTGGCAAGAACGTTAAGCCGTCCCCGATGCGCCATACCGATCACAAATTCTTCAATCCCCAACTCTGCGCCTTTTTCAATTACAGAATCAAGTGCGGGAATTACGGACTCAGCACCCTCAAGCGAAAAGCGCTTCTGACCGAGAAATTTAGTTCCGAGAAAGTTCTCAAAAACAACAGCCTCATTTAACTTCCCAAGAATCCTTTTTTTAGTTTCAATGCTGAAATTGGGCGTGTTACGCTCACTTTCCATTCGTTTTTCGAACCACTTTAACTTTTCGGGGTTACGAAGATATTTGTATTCTACACCTATAGACTGGCAATAGGTTTCCTCAATCAATGCGATAATGTCCTTCAGTTTTGCAGGGCCAAGGCCTACTTCTACCCCAGCATTAAATACCGTTTCCAGGTCGGAATCCTGCAGGCCAAAGGTTTCCAGTTCCTTTCCCGGATAATATGATCTTCGCTCACGAACAGGATTTGTTTTTGTAAATAAATGTCCTCGCTGGCGATAGCCATTGATCATATTCAACACGTTGATTTCCTTGAAAAAATGATCCGGAGTTTCAGCACTTACTACCCCTGCGTCAGAACCGCGGCCAAAGTCGAAGCCCTCAAAGAACTTCTGCCAGCCAAAATCAACTAAATTTGGATCTTGTTTATATGATTGGTAGAGAGAATCGATGTAGGCAGAATTCGCGTTACTGATGTATGATAAGTTATCCATTTATAAACAAAATCTTTTGCGACACAAAAATAAGATTTTAAGCATAGAATCGTGAAAAAGATTACCATTTTAAACCTCTGGTGCAAAGGGCGGTCGCACCATATATTCGCTGAGGTCGTATTTTTCTCGTTCCAGGCCAGACAGGGTCCAGGGCTGGTGAATCATCGCACCAGGGACTGCAGCAAGCTCGGGGACCCATAACCGTACGTAATCACCGTTTGGATCAAACTCTTTTGCTTGCTTCAACACGTTAAAGTGTTGGTATTCTTTAGGGTCATTGCCTACGCCTGCTATATAAGCCCAGTTTCCCCAGTTATTTGCCGGGCAATAGTCGATCAGCTTCTCTTCGAAGTAAGACGCTCCCCACATCCAGTTTACTTTAAGGTTTTTAACCAGAAAACTTGCTGCATTCTGCCTTCCGCGGTTACTCATAAAGCCTGTGGAGTTCAGTTCTCTAATATTTGCGTCAATAAATGGGACACCCGTTTTCCCTTGCTTCCATAATTCAAAGTGGTCTTGCTGATGTTCAGCCTCTTCAGGAGCCACACCTTTAAATCCGATTTTCTGAAAGAACTTATTCCCATATTTCTTAAACATGAAACGGAAATAATCGCGCCACAGTAGTTGAAGGAATAGTGCGTAAGTAGAATCGGAGGAGCCTCTCTCCTGCTCATATTTTTTAATTTCCCAATAAACTTCACGGGGCGACAGGCAGCCAAAGGCTATCCAGGCAGAAAACTTCGAAGAGTAGTCAGCCCCTAATAAACTGTTCCTGGTTTGTTTATAATTCTTTACCGCGTCAGTTTCCCAAAAATAGCTGTGCATTCGCGCCAATGCTTCTGTTTCCCCACCTTTAAATTTCATCACTGAACGTTCATCAGTATTTTGAATATCGACAAAACCCAGTTCAGACATGGATGGAACCACTCCGCTTTCCATATTTGGAGGAATACTGAAGTTGCGAGGGGAATCGGTGCATTTTCTGACTGAACTATCTCGTTCTATTTTTTTTCGGAATGAAGAAAAAACGTCAGGAATATTATTTATAGGAAACGGAAGATCCTCTTTGTGATATAAGGTGTGACCGATAAAGTGCTTAAGGTTTATTTTCAATCTCCATAGTGCATTCTCTACATCTGCAGATACTCTAGTTTCCTCTGAAGCCACTTCTCTGTGATGATAAACCTCCGTAACCTCGTATTTAGTAACAAGCTCGGGTAAAATATCTTCTGGCTTACCTGTACGGATGATGAGGTCTGCTCCAAGCTTTTGCAATGAATTCTGTAGATCCGCAACGCATTCGGTCAAAAATTTAGCCCTGATAGAGCCTGTTTTTTCAGTCTGAAAGGACGTAGTTTCAAACTGTCGAGGATCGAAACAATAAACAGGAACAACAGTCTCGCCTTTGCGAACCGCCTCAGTCAGTATCTCATTATCGTGAATTCGTAGATCTTTTCTAAACCAAACTAAAATGGTTTTTCCGCTCATATGTTATTAGCTATATGGATAGCTTCTGATAATTTTCCTCAAGAGTCTAATGGTTTTTCAAATTACGGTCTTAGAGTTGACATTTATGATCATCCTCTTGTAAGTTTTTACATTCTCCTATAGTTTATTGTGAAAACTCATTAGATGCTTCTGCAAACATGTTTATAAATTTTTATTATATTTAGTAAAGATAAAACCCTTGCTATGAAAAGCGTGAAACACATAATCCAGAACAAATCAAATGCTATCTATTCGGTAACTCCCGAAACTTCGGTGCTTAAAGCACTACAGGTAATGATGGATAAAAACATCAGTGCGTTACTGGTTATGGAAGGCCCTATATTAAAGGGTATTTTCACCGAACGGGATTATGCACGAAAAATCATACTACAGGGCAAATCTTCAAAAGATACGCACATAGCTGAGGTTATGACAGCCCAACTTGAAACAGTAGGTAAGGATTCAACCATCGACCAATGTATGGAGATTATGACGAGCAAACACATACGGCACTTACCAATCGTTGAGGATGGTAAGGTTGGTGGGATGATTTCGATCGGAGATCTGGTCAAATTTGTAATTGAAGATCAGAAACAAACGATTGAACAATTGAAGAGCTATATAAGCAGCTGAACAAATTAGTAATTGAGTAAATGAGCAGATAAACAAATGGGAAACGGTTCATTTGTATAGAATGCTTTGCAAAATTTAATATTTGATTAATATTCTTATTTGCAAATTCTCAGACGCTGTTCATATAGTTCGCAGCAGCCTGTCTTTTAGGCGCCCCTAATCCATAGTTAATATTTTTGGGAATTATTTCATTTATGGTTTAATTATTGAAGTATGTACAATATCAAAAATTGATAATTGGACATGTTAAAACGATGATTAAAACCTTACTCATAACAGGCGGTACCGGATTTGTAGGTAAAGGACTGGTAAAGTTATTGCTGAAAAAAGGGTATCAGATTAACCTATTGGTACGCGAAGAGCCAGATGCGAAGCAAGACCCAAACCTTCGTACATTCAAGTGGGACGTATATAAAGGAGAAATTGATCAGAATTGCATTGAAAATGTAGATGCGATAATACATTTGGCCGGCGAGGAAATCGCTGCTAAACGATGGACAGACGAAAGAAAAAAACAAATCGTCGGGAGCCGCACTCAGTCCATCCGAATGATTTATGACCTGTTACGAAAGACTAAAAATCAGGTCAATCACATTATATCCGCATCGGCAGTTGGATACTATGGCGATAGGGCCAGTGAATTCCTTACAGAGGAAAGCCTTCCTTCAAAGGATTTTCTTGCAGAAACCTGTATTGCATGGGAAGAGGCTGTTGATGAAGGCCATAAGCTTGGACTGCGTGTAGTGAAACTTAGAAGCGGTATCATACTTGCTAAGAATGGAGGTGTACTCCCTCAAATGAATAAACCTATGCAGTTTGGCTTTGGAGTTATTCCAGGTTCCGGAGACCAATGGTTATCATGGATTCATTACCTCGACGCTCTTAATGTATACGCCTATGCTCTTGAAAACGAAAGTTTAAAGGGAGCCTATAATATGGTGGCTCCCGGAGCTGTTACTCTTGAAGAAATGATGCGATCCATGGCAAGCGCTATGGACAAAACCCCAATATTCGTCCACACGCCAGAATTCGCATTGAAGATTGCGATTGGAGAAATGAGCATCATGGCACTTGCAAGCACTAAAGTTTCGTCTGCAAAATTAGTAAACTCCGGATATAATTTTAAATATCCAGTCATTATGGAAGCGATGGAAGAAATTTATAGGAATGAAGAATCTATAGAACTTACTTAGTAACATCAGTTACTTTAACGTTGAAGAATAACGCTGAGAAAGCGGGAATCCCTTCGTTACCCTGCAATCCATAACCCAATGACGATGGCAAAATCATCCGTATTGTGCCGCCTTCCTTAATAAGGGGTATGGCCTCCTGCCAGCCTTTTACAACATCTGCAAGTCCGAGCGACGCAGGGCTACCTGTACTCGTTTTGTCAAAAATGGTTCCATTAAACAATTTGCCTTCATACTCAACTTTCACAGTAGAATCTACAGAGATCGGACTACCAGTCCCAGGGGCATCGATTTTATAGTACAAGCCTGAGGCTGTTTTAGTAAATCCTGTAAGTGCATTTGCTGCCAGGTACTTCTGGATCGTAAAATCTTCATACGCCGGCAGTTTATTTTTATCCAAAACCCTGACCGTAAGATCGAGTGAAGCATTTCCTGGTATTGTTCCGGCACCATTCCTTCCAAAGGCAGTCCGGGAGGGAATGATCATACGAATTGTACCAGATTTCTTTTTAAGAACTTCTTTTATTCCAATGCGAACACCTTCGGGATTGAAGTACCCGAGAAAGTTGAAATACCGGTTAGAATTACTGAAAGTATCCAATGACGAATACTTACCATCAAGCGATTTGATTGTGAATATCAATGGCAACTGATCAGAATACTCCACATCCGTACCTGAACCGGGATTAATAACTTCATAATAAATTCCGGAATTCTGATACTCAACAACATTAAGCTTGTTGGCCTGGATGTAAGCATTTATATTTTTGTCATCGATAATTTCAATGGAATCGTACTCTTTTTCGCAGGCTATAATAAGACTTAGCAAGAAGATGCAGGGTAATGTATATTTTAAAAGTTGCTTCATTTTCTATATCAATTTGTAACGTCCAGGAGCTCTATATCAAAATCCAAAACTGCATTCCCGGGGATAGGTCCCTGACCCGCAGGTCCATAAGCTAATCCGGAGGGTATAAGGAGCCTAATTTTGCCGCCTTTCTGTATTAATGGGATCCCGATCTGCCAGCCGGTTATAACTTGTCCGAGCTTGAATGAAATTGGCTGGGACGTTGTTGCGTCGAAAACATTCCCATTTAATAATCTTCCAGTGTATTTTGTGCTCACCGTTGTATTGCTCGTGTAAGAAATAGTTCCTGTTCCAGGACTCAGGATCTGATAGTAGATTCCGCTTGAATGTTTTTGAGCAGGAATGTTTTTATCGCTCATAAACTTGAGGATCGTTGAATCATCAATTTTTGTCTGCTCTTCAGGATCATCTTTTTTGCAGGAACCTGCAACCAACAACATTGGCAGTATAAGCAGTAGTAAATTTTTAAGTTTCATTTAATGATCAAGTCTCTTGTAGTAATTCAAAGTGCAAATTTATCCTTTTAAAGTTTAAAAAGTAAGGATTAACATTATTTAACAAAAAACAGCGTGTGATACCTGCAAGCCTTCACACGCTGTTTTTTGTCATTGACAGGAGATAGTGGAAAGTTGACAGTTTGCAAACGACAGTTATTTTACGCCAGGTTTAACATTATATACGAAAAAATAACTGTCAACTGTCCGCTGTTTAACTGTCAGCTTAGTAGCAGTATTTATTCGCCTCTATTAAGTGCTTAGCAACCCTTTGTCTGGTTTCTTTGATATTAAATGGCTCAACCTTTGTAAATCTCCTGAGTCCGACAAGCATCATTCTTAACTCATCACCCTCAGCGAAAGAGTAAAGTGCTTCCTTACCAGCAATGGCAACTTTATCGACTGCCTGGTATAAATATATCCTCATCATATCCAGCTGCCCCTCGCAAGCTCCCTCACCTCTCATTTTAACAAGTTTTTCCACACGAAGAATCGTGGATTCAGCCACATATATGTATCCGATTATATCTGCAATATTCATCAGGATTTCCTGTTCTTTGGAGAGCGTCATCATTAATTTTTGAACAGCTGCACCGGCAATCATTAATCCTGCTTTTTTAAGATTAGCCAGGATCTTTTTCTCGGCAGCAAACAAAGTGTCGTCTACTTCGCCAAAATCAGGAATGGACATCAATTCTCCAGCCACTGCCTGCGCCGGTGTCATAAGGTCGAGTTCTCCTTTCAATGCACGTTTCAAGAGCATATCCAGAATAAGCATTCTGTTGATTTCGTTCGTGCCTTCAAATATTCTGTTGATCCTGCTATCGCGATACGCCCTATCCATTGGAGCATCGGCAGAATAACCCATTCCCCCATATATTTGTACCCCTTCATCTACAATATAATCAAGCATTTCGGAGCCCCAAACTTTTAGAATCGCACACTCCACAGCAAACATTTCTGTGGATTTCAATTTTGCTTTTGAGGGATCCATCCCTTCTGCTACCAGGCTTTCGTACGCGTCATCAATATTCTGACCAGCACGATATGCAGCACTTTCGACTGCAAAATTACGGGTTGACATTTCTGCAAGCTTGTAACGAATTGCACCAAATTTTGAGATGGGGAGATTAAACTGTATCCTTTCATTAGAGTAATTAATAGCTTGATTTAATACCCTGCGTGACGAACCGATAGCTGCCACACCAAGTTTTATTCGCCCGATATTAAGAATATTAACGGCTATTTTAAACCCATTTTCCCTTTCAGAAAGCAGGTTGGCAACCGGTACCGGACAATCATTAAAAAATACCTGTCGCGTTGATGAACCCTTTATCCCCATCTTATGCTCTTCAGGATTCATAGTTATGCCACCGAAGTCCTTCTCGACAATAAACGCGGAAAGATTTTTATCGTCATCTACCTTAGCAAAAACTATGAAAATGTCTGCAAAACCGCCATTTGTGATCCACATCTTTTGCCCGTTGATCAAATAGTGTGTACCCTCCGCATTGAGAACTGCTTTTGTCCTGCCGGAATTAGCATCTGAACCTGAGTTAGGCTCTGTCAGACAATATGAAGCTTTCCACTCACCCGAAGCCAGCTTGGGAATATATTTGTCCTTTTGCTCAGTGTTTCCATAATAAAGGATAGGAAGAGTGCCAATACCTGTATGCGCGGATAGCGCCACAGCGAATGAACAGCCCGGGCCAATTGAATCAGCGACGAGCATAGATGTGTTAAAGTTCTTTCCAAACCCGCCATATTCTTCGGGAATTGAAACGGCGAGTAATCCAAGCTCCCCAGCCTTATCCATCAAACTTTCCATCAAACCTTCTTCCTGGGTATCAATCCTGTCCAGATTCGGATATACTTCAGATTCCAGAAAATCCTCACAAGTTTTCCGAATCATTAATTGTTCTTCATCGAACTCTTCAGGAATAAAAATGTCTTCGTAAGAGGTTTCGCGGATGAGGAATTCGCCGCCGCGGATGGAGATTTTGTTTTGTGTTTCCATATTTTAACTGACTATATTGATTAAGGAACAAGGAGCAAAGAGCAAAGACTGCCGCGGGTAATTTTTGGGTATCTGACTCCGGCCTCGTTCCACTTAAACTATTGAAGTGTTTTTAAAAATTGTGATAACATTTTCTGCAAAGACACTATTTTGGGCGTAAACTCATTCAGTTTCTCGTTACTAATAATTCCAAAGTCATTTGACAGGACTAGTTGTGTCTCTAATTCGAACAATGATCCTATAGATATTTTAATAAAATGTGCGAACTCCTTATTAGAAGATCTCGAAGATCCTTCTGAAATATTCGATGGCACCGAAACACTGCATCTATTAATTTGAGACACCAACCCATATTTTTCTTCTTTTGGAAAGGAGGCAGTTGTAGCGTAAACTTCCTTCGCAAGAATCATTGCATTCTGCCAAATAGTAAGTTTTCTAAAATTGTGCATTGAGAAAAGATAAAGCAGATAAATGTTAGTATTCTCATGATACACTTTCTAAATTATAATCTGCGTGTCCGTCCCAGTTGTGCTGCAAATTAACCAGCTAACGGTTCCAGTCCTTACTCTTTGCTCCTTGTTCCTTGTTCTTATAACAATTTAGCTAACGGCAACCCATGTCTTGGTTCTTGGTTCCTGGTTCCTGGTTCCTATAATAGTTCAAATATCCCCGCTGCCCCCTGCCCTGTCCCAACACACATTGTTACCATCCCGAATTTCTTGTCACGTCTTTTCAATTCATTAAATAGTTGAACGGTTAGTTTTGCGCCCGTGCATCCAAGTGGGTGGCCTAAAGCTATGGCGCCACCATTTACATTAAGCACCTCCTGATTAAGGTCCAGCGTACGAATAATTGCGAGCGATTGGGATGCAAAGGCTTCGTTAAGCTCAATGATATCTAGGTCTTCTTTTTTCATCCCAGCTTTTTTAAGGGCTAATGGAATTGCTTCAATCGGTCCAATCCCCATAATCCGGGGCGGTACTCCAGCCACACCATAGCTTACAAGGCGGGCGATGGGTTGTACGTTTAATTTTTTAAGCATCTTCTCAGAAACAACCAATACAAAAGCTGCTCCATCTGAAGTCTGGGATGAATTTCCTGCCGTAACTGATCCGCCGGCCGCAAATACTGGCTTAAGCCTGGCCAATTTATCTATTGCGGTATCTGCCCTCGGACCCTCATCGGTATCTACGATAAACTCTCTGGTTTTCTTTTTGAGATTTTCATCCAGATAATTCTCTTTGACAGTGATAGGCAAGACACCTTCTTTTAAATGGCCGTTCTTAATAGCTGCGACAGCTTTTTGATGTGATTTCAGGGAAAATTCATCCTGATCTTCCCGACTTACATTATATTCTTTCGCGACGGCCTCCGCGGTTAGTCCCATACCCCAGTACCAGTCAGGATGGCTTTTGGCAACATCCGCATTGGGTACCAGTTTCCATCCGCCGAAAGGCATACCCGACATAATTTCAACCCCGCCGGCAACAATGCAGTCGGCCATGCCTGACTTGATCTTTGCAGAAGCGATTGCGATGGTTTCTAAACCAGACGCGCAGTACCTGTTAACAGTCACCCCAGGAACTTTATCAGTATCTAATCCCATTAACGAGATCATACGTGCCAGATTCAAACCTTGCTCTGCTTCAGGAGTTGCGTTACCCACTATTACGTCATCGATTTCCTCTTTATCGAGGTTCGGCACTGCTGCGACCAGGTTTTTAATGACTTCCGCTGCCAGATCATCTGCACGTGTAAAGCGAAATACTCCCCGTGGGGCTTTCCCGACAGCAGTTCTATATGCAGCTATAATATATGCTTCTTTCATTTTGTGAGATATGAGATATGAGATATGAGCATTCGTATCTCTATTCTATTCGTAGCTTATTAATTCCGTAAAGGTTTTCCTTTAGTCAGTATGGATTGAATACGCTCCAACGTTTTCTTTTCACCACAGAGCGAAAGAAAAACTTCACGTTCCAGATCCAGGAGATATTGCTCAGTTACTAGCGTGGGTGATGATAAATCTCCGCCACAAAGAACATAGCCTAACTTCTCAGATATCTTTTTGTCGTGTTCAGAGATGAAGTTACCGGCGAACATCGAGTTAGCTCCGGCATATACGATTCCCATTCCCTGTTTACCTAGTACCCTGATATCTTTCCGCTGAATGGGTTTGGTGTAACCAGCCTCGGCAAGTTCGATTGCTTTTTCCTTGGCATCGGCAATCAGACGACCGCGGTTCATAGTGATGCTGTATTTATCCTTCTGAAGATAGCCAAGCTCGTAGGCTTCAACGCCTGAAGTAGAAACTTTAGCCATTCCAATAGTTAAAAAACGATCTCTTAAAGCCATTTGCTCAATCTGACCTTCTCTAAACTCGTCAGAAATGCGTAATGCAAATTCCTTCGTACCTCCCCCGCCGGGAATTAATCCGACGCCAAATTCAACAAGACCCATATATGTTTCAGCGTTAGTTTGAACATGATCTGCATGTAAACACAGTTCACAGCCGCCGCCTAAGGTGAGGTTATGAGCTGCTGCTACAACTGGTATTGAAGAATATCTCACACGCATCATTGCATTCTGAAACATCCGGATAGCGATATTTATTTCATCCCAATCCTGTTCAAGGGCGGCCATGAAAATCATTCCTATATTAGCACCCGCTGAAAAATTAGCACCATCATTTCCAATTACAAGCCCCCGGTATTCTTTTTCCGCAAGATCCAAAGCCTTGTTAAGTCCCTGAATTACCTCCCCGCCAATCGTATTCATCTTCGTGTGGATCTCAAGATTAAGGATGCCATCCCCAAGATCGATTATACTTGTACCGGAATTTTTCCAAATCGTTTTGCTTTCGCGGATATTATCAAGAATGATAAAATCGTCGGTACCCGGTACAACCTTATAAGTCTTCGATAGGATGTCATAATACATTTTAACCCCGTTTTCAACTTTATAAAATGATGTGTTGCCGGATTGAAGCATATCTTTTACCCAGGGTGCTGCCTGGTTACCGTACTTGTCCATCCCCTCCAACGCTTCTTTCACACCTAATGAGTCCCAAACTTCGAAAGGTCCGAGCTCCCAACCGAAGCCGGCACGCATGGCATCATCTATCCGGTACAGCTCATCTGAAATCTCCGGAATACGGTCGGATACATATTCGAACAAGCCAAAGAACGAAGTGCGGAAAAAGTCTCCTGCTTTGTCTGAACCTTTTGCAAATACCTTCATTCGCTCGCCTAGGTTTTCAACTGCCTTGGTAGCGTCAAGAGTTGCAGATTTTATTTTCTGCTGTGGCCGGTATTCAAACGTTTTCAAATCGAGGGCAAGGATCTCCGACTTTCCATCGGCACCTTTTATCTTTTTATAAAAACCTTGCTGTGTTTTATCACCCAGCCATTTATTTTCCTGCATTTTCTTGACATAAGCAGGCAATTCAAATAAATTGTGAGCTTTATCTTGCGGAAGGTTATCGAATAAACCGCCGGCTACGTTAATCATTGTATCTAAACCGACAACGTCAGTTGTTCGAAAAGTTGCAGATTTAGGACGACCAAGAGCTGGGCCAGTATATTTATCAACCTCTTCTACCGTCAGGTCCATTTTTTCCACGAGGTGCAACAAGGCCATAATGGAGTAAACACCAACCCTGTTGGCTATAAAGGCGGGAGTATCTTTACAAAGTACTGTAGTCTTTCCGAGGAACTTATCTCCGTAAGTCATCAGGAAATCTATGATCTCCGGCTTTGTCGCGGGGCCGGGAATGATTTCAAGCAAACGCAGATAGCGTGGCGGATTAAAAAAATGAGTTCCGCAAAAGTGTTCTCTGAAATCTTGCGACCGTCCCTCAGTCATTAAATGAATGGGAATGCCCGATGTATTTGAGCTGATCAAAGTTCCCGGGGTCCGGAATTTTTCAACTTCATCATAAATTTGCTTCTTAATATCCAGGCGCTCAACAACTACTTCAATAACCCAATCGCATTCGGCAATATCCTTCATATTGTCCTGGAAATTTCCTGTAATAATATTGCTCAGCACTTTCTTACTGAATATGGGCGAGGGATTTGATTTTATGGTACTATCAAGTGCAGCATTTACTATTTTATTCCTTAAAACTTTATCATCAAGCGTCAGGCCCTTTGCCTTCTCATCGCTACTGAGTTCCTTCGGTACCATATCCAGGAGCAATACCTCTGCACCAATATTGGCAAAGTGACAGGCAATGCGGGATCCCATTATCCCGGAGCCTAATACTGCTACTTTTCTGATCGTTCGTTTCATCATAATAAAATTTCAAGTAGTTGAACCGCTGTAGGGCGGGTTCAACTACTGAGGTTTATAATCAAAGGTTAGTTGATTTATTTTATTCAGGCTTTTTATTAACTGCAGGCGCTCTTTATCCGAAATGTGGGAGTTTAAAAACTCGTTAAACTTCCTGACAACGTCTTTAGCGATCTGTCGTTTTTCGACACCGAAAGGAGTTAAAAAGATCTTTACCGATCTCTTATCTGCCGTATCTGTTTCACGATAAATCAGTCCCAGTTCTTGCATATTATTTAGCATGCGGGAAAGACTAGTCGATTTAACGCCAGACAATACAGCGATCTGTGATACTGTAGTTCCTTCCTCGTGAATATTTATAAGCATATAGCCAAGGGCCTGAGTAATACCGTATTCCGCGGCTATCTGATTATATTTATTTGCAACGGTTTGCCAGACAATCTTCAAAAAGTAATCTACAGTCTCCTCTGGTTTCATATAATAATTACTATGCAAGCATAGCAAATTTAATAATAACTATTTAATATGCAAGCACATTGTTATTTTTGTTCATCAGCACTGTTATGTTTTGCATGATACCTGCCTGTCGGCAGGCAGGCTTGATACCAAGAACCTTGAAAAACAAAAACTACTACATATCCATTGCTGCGCTTTTTATTATCAGTGTTATGATCTGGAACGTCTTAACAGAACCCGGAATAAAAGACCTGAAGGGTAATTTCAAAGAGGTTGCATTTATCAGAAATGAGCAAAATACAGGCCCGGTTGTCCGTGTTTATGCTGTCACTGTTGAGGGGGAGCCCTGGGAAGAAATGAAGCAATATGGAGATTATATGCCACATACTAAATATGGGATCACAAAGATATATTTTTTTTCGGCCGACAAACCTTATCCTTCAGAACTTGGGTTAGGAGAAAATAATATTTCTAAACTATTCGAAAAGAACTGTTTTGCCATTTATGAGAAAGATGGTATGGGACAGGTTATTTTTCAGCAATATCCCTTCGCGAAATTAAATTAGAACGACGAGAACGTTAATTGAAATCTGGGGAGAGAGATTGGGTTGATACAGATTTACCAGCCCAGTTTAGTATCGTCGCCTCTAGGATCCGCCCCGCCCTCATAGTATCCCCATTTAGTTTTCAGTATCGCATCGACCCTGCCAATTGCTCCTCTCTCGCGAAATTTATAACCTTTCTGCGTGAGCCTCACGACTGTCATGCTATCCAAGCCTTTTCTTTCCATTGCAACCTCGTCTGGAAACCATTGGTGATGGAACCTTTTTGCACTAACCGCGGCCTGCATACTTCTATCAAAGTCAACAACATTTAGAATAGTTTGAAAAACGGATGTTATAATGGTGGAGCCACCTGGCGTTCCGACCACCATAAACAATTGGCCATGTTTTTCCAGGATAGTGGGCGTCATAGCACTTAACATTCTCTTATTAGGTTGCACTGAATTAGCTTCACCGCCTAGAAGACCGTACATATTTGGTGATCCGGGTTTAACGGAGAAGTCGTCCATCTCATTATTAAGAAGGAAACCGGCTCCTTTTACGAATACTTTTGATCCGTAGCTTCCATTGATAGTTGTAGTAATTGAGACTGCATTTCCAGATTTATCTACAATAGAAAAGTGCGTGGTTTCCTCACTTTCCATAGGCACCTCACCAGCTTTAATATCTGTGCTCAGGGTGGCCTTGTTCCAGTTAAAATTACTCATGCGCACTTTAGAATAGATGGGAAGGATCAAATATTTCTGAGGAACTTTGTAAAAATCTGGGTCACCCAGATGGGATGCCCGGTCGGCATATACCCGCCGTTCCGCCTCAACCATTACCTGAATTGTTGAATCAGAGTTGTATCCCCAGCGTCTCAATGGGAAAGGCTCAACTGAATTTAGCAATTGTAATAGTGCAATACCTCCGCTTGAAGGTGGCGGTACGGTTATAACTTTATAATCTCTATAATTTCCTACGATCGGCTCCCGCCAAACTGCGTGATAATTTTTAAGATCTTCTTTGCTTATCAAACCGCCACCCGACTGCATTTCAGCAACGATATGGTCTGCTACCTTGCCCCTGTAAAAGCCTTCACGGCCATTATCACGAATCAACTCAAGTGTATTTGCAAGATCTTCCTGTACCCACAGCTCGCCAGTTGTCCAGGAATCCTTAATATAGTATGACTTACCAGGATTATATTTCTTAAAGTCTTTTTGTTCACCGACAAAATCACGCGACTGATTTTCCGTAACCGGAAATCCATTTCTTGCTAAATCAAGTGATGGCTGGACCACTTCCGCCCAGGGCAATTCACCATATTTAGCATGAGCTTGCACCATTCCATCCACACTTCCCGGAACGCCTGCAGCGAGATGGCCATAAAGGCTTTTTTCAGTAATTGGATTACCTTGGAGATCCAGGTACATATCCCGGCTGGCCATTCCGGGTGCTTTTTCGCGGAAATCGAGTGCGGCTATATCACCCTGAGCAGAACGGTAAACCATGAAACCACCCCCGCCAATGTTTCCTGCCGAAGGGTAAACGACTGCTAGTGCAAATTGGACTGCCACAGCGGCATCAACAGCATTTCCTCCCTTTTTCAGGATGTCAAGGCCTACCTTTGAGGCAGACGGATGAGCTGTAACAACCATTCCATTTTTAAATTCCCCACTATTATTTTTTCCTACCTGTCCGCCTACGCATGACGAAAGAAATATCGCTGCAAGAAAAAGTCCTTTTAAACTGCCCTTAATTTGAATTTTACTGGTTTGCATTTCTATATAATTGCTCTACTTGGGTTTTATATTTTTCTAAAATAGCCTTCCTTCTCAGACTTAACTTTGGGGTTAACTCTCCCCCATCAATAGTCCACTCCGCAGGAAGCAGATCGATCTTTTTCACCTTTTCCCAGTTTCCAAAATCTTCGTTGTATTTCTCGATCTCCGACCAGATCTTGTCGATCACCCTTTGATCTTTCACCATTTCCTGATTCGTAGTGTATGGAATATCCCTTTTTTCACACCATTTCTCCAGAGTGGCAAAAGATGGCAAAACCAGGGCAGCAGGAAAACGCTCATTTTCCCCAATAACCATCACCTGCTCAATAAAAATAGACTCTTTGAACTTATTTTCCAGCATTTGCGGTGCAATATATTTTCCACCGGCTGTCTTAAATATCTCTTTTTTTCTGTCGGTGATTCGAAGATATTGACCATCAACGATTTCACCTATATCGCCGGTGTGGAAAAAACCATCTTTATCGATCACCTCAGCGCTAAGGTCAGGGCGATTATAATACCCCTTCATCACGTTAGGACCTTTACAAAGTATCTCACCATCTTCAGCAATTTTCACCTCTACATTTTTTATAGTCCTGCCAACTGTGGTAAATTTTGCTTCACCTTTTCGCAGCCCGTTTACGTTAATGACTGGCGATGTTTCTGTTAGTCCGTAGCCTTCCAGGACTGGCATTCCTGCAGCCCAAAAAACCCGGGCGAGCCTTGGTTGTAATGCGGCGCCTCCTGAAACAATAGCCATAATATTGCCCCCCAGGGCCTCTCGCCACTTGTTAAATACAAGTTTATTAGCAATCTTTAACTGCAATTCGTACCAGGGCCCATTTTTGCCATCCATCTCATACTTAAGTCCCAGATTCAGTGCCCAAAAAAATAATTTGCGTTTAATTCCGGACAATTGCGATCCTTTTTCCACAATGCGGTCGTAAACTTTCTCCAGGAGTCTTGGAACAGTAGTGAACCCATGAGGCTTAATATCTGCTATATCGGCCGCAATCGTATCCATACTCTGTGCATAATAGACCGAAACACCCAGGTAGAAATACATATAGAGTACCATCCTTTCAAAAACGTGTGAAAGGGGCAAAAAACTAATTGCCTTGGAAAATTCTTTAGGATATAATTTTGAAGATTCTATAACATTGGTTACCAGGTTATTGTGGGTAAGCATAACTCCCTTAGGCGTTCCTGTAGTCCCAGATGTATATATAAGAGTCAGTAAATCATCAGGCTTTATTTCCTTGCGGTAGTCTTCAAGGTCAATGCTTTTATTCTGCTCACCCATGCTGACAATATCTTTCCAATTAGGCATGCCGTCGATTATGTCAAAACTGAAAATTTCAAAATCGGCCTTATCTCTGGATCTCACGGTATTCAATTTATCGAATAGGACTTTGTCAGATACAAACACCAGTTTTATGTCAGCGTCTTTTACGATGAATTTTATGTCGCTTTCTGCCAAAGTTGGATACATCGGAACCTGTGTTGCTCCCATCTGCATGATTCCAAAATCGCAAATATTCCATTCCGGGCGGTTTGGTGACATGATGGCAACTTTGTCACCTTTCTTGATTCCTTTGCTGATCAGTCCGCGACTCACCGAATTTACTTCATCAACGAACTCTTGCGTTGTGTATTTGACCCACTCGCCATTTCTCTTAGATGCAACAATATCCTCCTTATTAAACTTTTCCAAAGAAAGTTTCAAGAGATCGAAAACCCTGGTTATTTCAGCCATAACTTATTTTAAGAACTTAATAAACGGAATTTAGCAATTTAATTAAAGAAAAATGCCAGATACAGAAATTAATAACCCATCAGCAAGATTCAGAATTATTTAAAAATAAGTCTACATACGTTAATCGATTCATCTTCGTTATACTTTTTAAGGTAAAAATAATAAGCCGGGAATTGAGCAACTGGCATTGTATTTGAAAAGTTGGTGCAAACAATATATACAGATGAAAAAGCTATTACTCCTTTGCCTGACTGCCGGGCTTTTATTAATAACACAGTCAAGTGCTAATGCACAATCGTACGAAAATGCTATTGGGGTCAGAATAGGCTCCTATAATGGTGTGAATTTTAAAACCTTTTTGAACACAAACAAAGCGCTGGACCTTAACTTGTCTGTTAGAAGTAATGACGATTTCAAGCGCTTCATCCTCACAGGCTTATATGAAGTTCATAATCCAATAAATGGTGCACCGGGTCTATTGTGGTATTACGGTGGTGGTGGGAGTATCGGATCTTATAAAGTAAAGAATTTTGAAAGCGATGTTTTTCTTAGTGCTGACGGGGTTCTTGGTCTTGACTACAAAATTGATGGTATTCCATTGAATCTGGCATTGGACTGGAGACCAAGACTTGAATTGACTCCTAATACCAATTTTGGTACAGGGGACGTTGGTCTGGCAATAAGATTGACATTTTAACTAAAATTGAAACAGCGGCTTCAAATAGCTGCTGTTTCGATTTATTATAACTTTAACCATCGCTTCCTGACGCTCAGCTGCGCTGCAGAAGGCGCATCAACTGTAGAAATATTGTAACTTGCAGAGGGATTTTTTCCTAAAGTGACTTCTATTACTTTGTCCAGGCCATCCCTGATTACTGATACTTTAACCTTATCGCCCACACGCTGTCCAGCGATATACTTGAGAATTTCAAGTGATCCGCCTGATGTCTTTTTGATAACATAACTATCAATTGACACGATTTCATCATTTACATTTAAGCCATCATTCCACGCACCGCTTCCGCGAGTAACCTGGCTGATAATCATTTTTCCCTCCCTTAAAGATGAGGCAATACCCAGAAAAGGCTCAACAACCTGTTCTGCATCATTTCTAATAGCAAAGCCAGCATAATTCAAATACTTATTGTAATCAATGGTTGTCAGACCGTTTATATAGTTATCATAAATTTCATTAAAAGAATGGCCAGCTATTTTTTCAGCCATCGCTTTAAATTCCTTGTCCGTGTAACCACGCTTTTGCTTTACATAATATTCATCGTACATGGCTTTCATAACTTCATCCAGCCCTGCCTTCCCCTTTGTAGAATGAATGATTTCAAGGTCCATTATTAAAGCTATTACTGATCCTTTACTATAATAAGAAACCGTAGAGTTTCGGGAATTCTCGTTTGGACGATATTGCTTGATCCAGGCATCAAAACTTGACTCGCTGGCCGTCTGAACCTTGTTACCAGGCTCATTCTCCAGCGCACTTATAGCTGAGGCCAAACCTGAAAGATATTTTTCGGGAGTGAGTAAACCGGCTCGCTTGGTAAAGATATCCTGGTAATAGGCTGTGAAACCTTCAGCGATCCATAGATTGCTTGTATAATTCTCCGCGTCGTAATTAAAAGGACCCAACGCTATCGGACGAAGCCGCTTCACATTCCACAAATGAAAATACTCATGAGATACAAGGGCTAAAAACCTTAATAAGCCTGCCTCCGTACTATATGCGTTTCTAGAGGCCCCCAAGACTGTTGAATTCAGATGTTCCAGACCACCCCCTCCTGAATTGAAATTATGCACTATGAATACATATCTCTTATTGGGGTTTACTCCATATACCTTCGTTTGTTCATGAACGATTTTTGCCATATCACGCTTCAAAATTTCTTTATCATAGTTACCACCGCCGTACATCGCTACTTCATGAACTACTCCTGCGGCGTTAAATTCAAAAACATCCTGATTACCCACTTCTATCGGAGAATCGTATAGAATATCAAAATCAGCGGCAGAGTAAGTGTTTACTTTAGATAGAACCTTCTCGAGTCCGGTTGAGATTACCGTCCATCCTTTATATGGAATGATGGTTACAGTTGATGGTAACTTAAGCTTTCCCTCAGGGTATAAAAACAAACCTGTCGGGGATAAGAAGGCATGCGATTCGTCAACAAAACTTGTGCGGACGGAAATCTCAAAGGAGTAAACCCTGTAATTTACTTTGATAGAACCGTTCTTAGCCGTGTTGACCTGCCAGGTGTTCTTATTAACTTTACTAACGTTCAGCATATTACCAGTAGAACCAGATGCTTTAAAGCTCTCCACATTTTTTGCAAACTCACGAATGAGGTACGAACCGGGTGTCCAAACTGGCATTTTCAAATTGATTTGATCAACTTTCAGCCCCGATATTTCCATTTCGACATCAGCATAGTGGGCCTGAGGCTCGGTGAAGGACACCTTGAAGGTAATTTTCTCCTGCGCGCTTAAAGAAGTCGTGATAACTGCCATAAAAATTAAAAATGTTATAGATCTCATAATTCGGATTTGTGCCAAAATTAAGTTAATGCTTAGGATTTAATATAAGCGGCTAAATTAAGCTGTAAAATAGTTGCTACAACAATCTATTTGAAAATAGAAAAAATAGCTTTGTGTGGAAACTGAAAAAACATCTTTCTCTTGAACAAATGATTTAGCTCACCTTAATTTGGTTAGGAGATTTTGATAATCTTCCTTTATTTGTACCCTTTCCAACTTTTAAACCGTTTTTAATTTTAACAGGAAAATCAAGTTTTTGATTTGGTGTAAAGTAAACATCTTTATGCATCTTAAACCTTTAACCGATTTAGTAGTCTAAATTTCGGGATATGACCAAAACAGAATAAATAAATAATTAGATATTGTACGCAACCAAAACCCCTCAAATTAAATCTTAAGCCACTATATGAAAATCAAGTATATTGTATACACAATTCTGTTTCTCCTTTTTGGAGCCTTTGTTGTCTACAGAATCAAAGCAAATAGCCAATTAGGAAACGCGGGTGCCAGAGGGGGCGCTGGCGGGCGAGGGGGTGCTCCCGCGGGATCGATGGTACCTGTGAACGGTATTATAGTTGAGCCGAAAAACTTCTCGAATTCTCTATCAGTAACAGGTTCTCTTGAAGCTAATGAACAGATAGAAATCAGATCGGAAGTGTCCGGGATCATTAAAGGTTTATATTTTAAAGAAGGAAGTAACGTCAGAAAAGGACAAACCTTACTCAAAATAAACGATATAGAACTCCAGGCACAGTTATCTCAGGCATTGACTCGTGAAAAGTTGGCTTCAGAAACTGAACGCAGAGCTAAATTATTATTAACTAAAGAGGCTATCAGTAACGAAGAATATGATATAGCTCTTGCGGATAAAAGCACCCTGCAGGCCGCCACACGATTGATACGGGCACAAATCTCCAGAACGTTAGTGATAGCCCCCTTTAGTGGCAGAATCGGACTGCGTACCGTGTCTGTTGGAGGCTACATTACTCCTGCAACGATAGTCGCAAGTCTGATAAGCATTGATCCCATCAAAGTTATATTTTCTGTTCCTGAGAAGTATTCGCAGCAAATGCTAACCGGCTCAACTATTCAATTCAGTGTTGCGGGCTCGAGCAAAAGCAACACGGCCCGGGTTTATGCTATAGAGCCTGGCATCAACTCAACCTCACGTACTCTTCAGATAGCCGCGCGGGCATCTAACCCTGGGGGTGAATTGCTTCCTGGGTCATTTACAAAAGTTGACCTGCCCCTCGCAACTATTTCGAACGCTATACTAATCCCTTCAGAATCAATAATTCCTGTAGAACAGGGAAAAAAGGTTTTTATCGCCAGAAATGGCAAAGCTGTGGAAGTTCTAATTGAAACAAGTAGCCGTACCGAGAAAGAAGTATTGGTTACTTCGGGCTTGCAAAAAGGAGATACTGTATTGATAACCGGCATTATGGCTCTAAAACCCGATAGCCAGATAAAAGTAAAAATCATACCAAATTAATTTTTATGAGCTTATCATCCACCAGCATAAAAAGACCGGTTCTGGCTATTGTCATGAATTTAGTGCTTGTACTTTTTGGTATTATCGGTTTCACATTTTTGGGTATCAGAGAGTTCCCGTCTATTGACCCCCCAATAATTTCGGTACAAACAAGGTATGCGGGTGCTAACTCAGACGTTATTGAGTCGCAGATTACCGAGCCCCTTGAAAAGGCGCTAAATTCTATTGATGGGATCCGGAATATAACTTCCTCCAGCAGCCAGGGAATAAGCAATATTTCCGTTGAATTTACTCTTGACAAGAATCTGGAAGAGGCTGCAAATGACATCCGGGATAAGGTGTCACAGGCTTCCGGGAGTCTGCCACAAGATATTGACTCTCCACCCGTCGTATCGAAACAAGATGCTGATTCGCAGCCGATCATGGTTTACACCATGAAAAGCAGTGTTCGCAATGCACTGGAGCTCAGTAAATATGCCGACAACACCATTGTACCAAGGTTTCAAACGATCCCTGGCGTAAGTAGTTTGCGCATTTGGGGTGAAAAAAGGTATGCAATGCGCATGTGGATCGATCCTAACAAGCTTTCGGCATATGGGCTCACTGCACTGGATATCCGAAATGCATTGAACCAGCAAAATGTAGAGTTGCCTTCCGGCAAACTTACCGGTAATAATACTGAACTCGGCATAAAGACCATAGGCAACCTGAACACCGTAGAGGGTTTCAACAATCTTATACTTAAAACTGATTCAAATCGAATTACGAGGTTTAGCGATGTTGGCGAGGCTGTACTTGCGCCAGAAAACATGGAAAGTGTAATGAGGGAGTCGGGAACACCAATGATTGGTCTCGCTGTTACACCGCAGCCTGGAACAAATTATCTTGAGATTGCTAAGCTTGTTAATGCACGTTTTGAGCAAATATTAAAAGAACTTCCTAAAGATATTGAGCTAAAGCCAGCAATTGACAACACCGTGTTTATTAAAAATTCTGTGATGGAGGTTGCCGAAACAATTTTAATCTCCCTGATTTTAGTTATCCTTATTATTTACCTCTTTTTCCGCGACTGGAGTATTGCCTTCAGGCCCCTGATTGATATCCCAGTATCATTAATAGCAACATTTTTCATTATGTACCTTTTCGGCTTTTCCATCAACGTACTTACCCTCCTGGCAATTGTCCTGGCAACGGGTCTGGTGGTAGATGATGGAATCGTTGTGACCGAGAATATCTATAAAAAGGTTGAAGAAGGTATGTCGCCGTTTGAAGCGGCAATAAAAGGTTCTAACGAAATATTTTGGGCAGTAATTTCGATTTCGGTTACACTCGCTGCAGTATTTCTACCAGTAATTTTCCTGGAAGGTTTCGTAGGACGGCTGTTTAGGGAATTTGGAGTGGTGATAGGTGCAGCGGTACTTATTTCAGCTTTTGTTTCGCTAACCCTTACGCCGATGCTTAATGCGTATCTGATGAAAGGCGGAGTGCAGAAGAAATCAAAGTTCTACAACATGACTGAGCCTTATTTCGTGAAGATGACAACTGGGTATTCAGACGCATTGGAAAGTTTTATGACCAGAAGATGGGTCAGTTTCCCCATTATTGCAATTTGCATAGCCATGATTGCCCTCTTCTGGTTTACGCTTCAGAAAGAAACTGCACCCTATGATGACCGAAGTTTCATTAGCGTGCAGGCAAGTGCCCCCGAAGGAGCTACATTCGAGTATATGGACAGGTTTATTCTCGACTTGACTAAATTAGTTAACGATTCTATACCAGAGAAAATAGTCAATATCGGTTTTACATCTCCCGGATTTGGTGGAATGGGCTCGACAAACTCAGGTTTTTTGCGTATTGGGCTTACAGAGCCTGGCGAACGCAATCGTTCACAGAAAGAGATTGCCAATTCCCTGACAAGCATGACCAGAAAATATACTTCCGGCAGGACCCAGGTGACTGAGCAACCTACTATTGCTGTGAACCGCCGCGGTGGTTTACCTATACAATTTATCATTCAGGCACCTAATTTTGCCAAATTGCAGGAGAAGATCCCGCTTTTTTTGAATGAGGCTGCAAAAGATCCTACTTTTTCAAATAGTGATGTAAACCTCAAGTTCAATAAGCCTGAAATAAATATAAGCATAGACCGCGATAAGGCCCAAAGCCTTGGTGTATCCGTGCTTGATGTAGCTCAATCTCTACAACTCGCATTAAGCGGGCAACGGTTTGGCTATTTCATTATGAACGGTAAACAATATTCGGTGTTGGGCCAGTATGCGAAAAGCGACAGGGATGATCCACTGGATCTAACTTCAACATTTGTAAGAAATGACCAGGGACAACTGATCCAACTAGACAACCTTGTCTCAGTGAGAGAAATTAGTAGTCCCCCACAGCTTTATCATAACAATAGATTCCTGTCCGCAACAGTCTCTGCAGGATTAGCACCGGGAAAAAGCATTGGCGATGGTATTGATGCGATGGATCGAATAGCGGATAAAGTTCTTGATGACACATTTACAACGTCCCTTAGCGGCGAGTCAAGAGACTTTCAGGAAAGTTCCTCGAATACGCTCTTTGCTTTCGGCTTAGCCCTCCTGTTGGTCTATCTTATTCTAGCAGCGCAGTTTGAGAGTTTTATAGACCCGCTAATTATCATTATTACAGTTCCGATGGCTGTAGCGGGCGCGTTTCTATCGCTATGGCTTTTTGGTCAAACATGGAACATCTTCAGTCAGATCGGTACCATTATGCTCATAGGATTAGTCACGAAGAACGGAATTCTGATCGTAGAATTTGCGAACCAGCTAAAGGAGCGTGGAATTCCTCTTCAAAAGGCGATAGTGGAAGCATCTGTGGCCCGCTTACGTCCGATACTTATGACCAGCCTCGCTATTGCCCTGGGAGCATTACCTATCGCTATGGCTTTAGGCGCAGCGGCAAAGAGCAGAATGAGTATGGGAATTGTGATTATTGGAGGGACTTTATTTTCTCTCGTTTTAACTCTCTTCGTTATCCCGGCAATATATTCAATGTGGTCTAAGGAACACAAACAACTTCCTGATTTTGGGGAAGGTGAAAACACTGAAGACAAAGAGGAAAAGCTGGAACTTGCCCATTTATAAATGCGTTATAGCCGATTTTAAGAATGAAATTCAAAGGAATAATATTATATCTGACTACCTATTTTGCTCTAACACTAAGCTCGAATGCACAGGAACGGCTGACACTGGAACAAGCGGTGCAGATTGCACTTGAAAATAATTACGATATTAAAGTCACGAGGAATGATATTGAAATAGCCAAAACCAATGTTAGTCGCGCTAACGCCGGAATGCTTCCCGTAGTTACCGGAAACTTTAGTTCAAATAATACAATGTCTAATACCAAACAAACACTCGCCAGTGGTGTAACTCAGGAAAGAAATGGAGCCCGGAATTCAAATTTAGGCTTTGGTCCGGTATTAAACTGGCAGGTGTTCGACGGTTTCGGCATGTTTGCGCGGTACGACCAGTTAAAAGAATTGCAGCAATTAGGCGAGTCTAATTTCAGATTAACTATTCAAACCACGCTGGCGGATGTAATTAACAATTATTATGATTTAGTCCAGCAGCAACAGCAAATAAAAGCCCTGGATGGCGCAGTTGATATTTCGAGGTTAAGATTAAGGAATTCAGAAAACAGATATACAATCGGGCGTGCCGCTAAATTAGAAGTCTTGGTTGCAACTGTTGATCTTAATACTGATACAACAAATTTATTAAGACAACTTAATCTGTACAGAGGCACTAAGATTAGACTTAACGAATTACTGGCGAGAGACATTTCCACAGATTTTACAGTATCAGACACAATCATCATTCAGAATAAGCTTGTACTTGCTGATTTACAAACAATAGCGAATCAACAAAATCCTGCCTTGCAATTGGCAATAATCAACAAACGAATTGCAGAACTCAACTTAAAACAAGTTAAAGCTTTGCGATATCCTAATGTTTCAGTCAATACAGGGTATAATTTCAATAAATCAACCTCCGCACTAGGCTTTGCGAGAAACTCTGTCGGACGGGGATTAAATTATGGAATGACAGCATCGATTAACCTTTTTAACGGGATGCTTCAGAATAGAAATGAGAAAACTGCATCAATCGAAATAGATAATGCTCAGTTGGAATATGAAAAGATCAATCAGAATATTTCAGCCCAATTAAATTCATTCTACCAAACCTTTCAAACAAACCTCGAACTGATGCGTCTCGAGAAACAAAACCTGGAAGTAGCCCGGCAGAATCTGGATATTACGATGGAAAAATTCAGGCTTGGTAGTGTCGCCCCACTCGAATTCAGAGAAGCTCAACGGAACTACATCGACGCAAGCGCGAGATTTACAAATTCTCAGTACCAGGCTAAGCTTGCAGAGATATCACTTCAGCAACTTTCCGGAGCACTCTCACTTAATTAGAAGGGACCATTATTTGCTAAAGTCCAAAGATTTAGTATTTTTGATTGGATGAATGCGTATAGATATAAAAATGTGTTACTTATTGACGATAATCACATTGACAACCTGATCAATCGCAAAATATTAGATAATGCCAATTTCGCTGAAATAATCACTGTAATAGACTCACCGCAGGAAGCTTTCGATTTTGTACGCGATTCAATAACAACAGGAAAAAATATTCCGGAAGTTATCTTTCTCGATCTAAGAATGCCCGTAATGAGTGGATTTGAGTTTCTCAAGTCTATAATTGAACTTCCTAATCTAAAACCTGATTTATTCAAAATTTACGTTCTCTCTTCATCACTTGATCCAAAGGATTTAAAACGTATAAAAGAAAACCACCTTGTATCCAAGTTTATAGGTAAACCCCTAACAAATCAGATACTTGAAGAAATATAGATATTACTATGTTATTAGTTGCTGATAGCGGCTCCACCAAGGCAGACTGGATATTAACACGCTCTGACAATCAGACAATCCATTTCAGGACTAAGGGAATCAACCCTTTTTTTCTAACAGAGAAAGATATAACGCAGATATTTCATAATGCTTCTGAGATTCAGGAATACGTTGGTCAGGTAAAAGAGATCTACTTTTTTGGTGCTGGTTGTTCAAGTCCCGATCGAAGAGAAATTATATCAAACGCTCTTTCTAAAGTATTTAAGAACGCATTTGTAAGTGTAGATGTCGACATAATTGCCTCCATTTATGCAACCTGCGGATCATCCGAGGGAATTTGTTGCATTTTGGGAACAGGATCTAATATCTCGTATTTCGATGGTAGCAAAATTCACGAAAGCAACCATGGATTGGGGTATATTCTCGGAGACGAGGGCTCTGGAACTTTTTTTGGCAGAAAGCTATTAACCTCGTTTTTATATGGTAAAATGCCACTGGAATTAAGGGCTACATTTAAAAAGAAGTTTAATGTGGATAAAGAATCTGTTATTAATCGAATCTATCAACAACCATCTCCAAACTCATTTTTAGCTTCTTTCGCACCGTTTATGAGCGATCATATTGATCACCCTTTCATTGCAGCACTCTTAAAAAGCGGGTTCGAGGAATTTGTTGAAACCAATATAAAATCATTACCCGACTACACAAAACAGGTTTGCCATTTTGTTGGATCGGTTGCATTTCATTTTAAAGAAATACTTATCGAAGTGTGTGAAATCAAAGGTATTCATGTTGGGAAAATCCTCAAGCATCCCATAGATGAGTTGTCGACTTTTATCCACAATAACGGGGTCAAAAGCCTGTAATTTCTACGTCAAAACCATATCTGGATTATAGTTAATGGAATCATGGTATGCCTGGCTTAAATCATTGACAGAATTAACCTCAAAATCAATCCCCCACGGTGTCCAGGAGATGAACCGAAGCTTGTCTGCGGCAATTTTATTTCCATCCTTAATTCCTTTAGAAATTTCTTCGTAAATCCCGAAACTGCCTAAACTATAATAATTAATCCTGGTTGTCCGGCCATTAATTACGTGGGATTTAATTAACTTAAATCCCATATTTTTCATCCAGCTTTTAATCGCAGCTATTTTACTTCTCGCCATGGTAATCGTATTTTTACAAAACACTTTCATCGAAAATCAAGCCAAGAAATAAACTTCACGACGTCCATTCCTGATAAATGCGGTTTCACTATATAAGACCGTAATATTTTTATTTTTTATTTCGAGCCAACTGTATTCCAGCAAGTTAGCCGTGTTAAAAAGTAAACACCCTGCAGTAATAATATCCACACCCAGTAATTTCAATTGCCGTCCCATTTAATCCATGAGTGACGTTTATCTTTCTCATATTTGAACTATAATGGAGATGGAAATAGTCGGTTACATTGCGTCGTTGTTTATAGGCCTTTCACTTGGGATTATAGGAGGTGGAGGTTCAGTTTTGACAGTTCCGATACTTGTCTACTTTTTTAATATTGAACCAATACTCGCTACTGCTTATTCGCTTTTTATAGTTGGCTCGACAAGTGCCGTCGGAGCCCTACAAAAATGGATCAAAAAGGAAATCAGCTTTAAAGTTGCACTTACATTCGGTCTGCCTTCCCTAATAACTGTCTACGTCATCCGAACGTTTCTCATTCCGGCAATACCGGATATCATTTACCAGAATAACGATATGCTAATTCGAAAAGGCCCTCTAGCGTTGGTCTTATTCGCGATTTTAATGATAGCTGCGTCCATTGGTATTCTGAAGCCTCAGGAAATCAAACGTCCGGTATTACCACAAACTCAAGGACTGATACTATTGGGTATAGCTGTGGGTATATTATCTGGTTTACTGGGAGCAGGGGGTGGCTTTATTATCATACCGGCACTAATTTTTTATGCTTCGCTCGATATCAAAACGGCGGTTGGATCTTCTTTAGTAATTATAGCATTAAATTCTTTAGTAGGATTTACAGGAGATATTGTACATCATTCAATGGATTGGACCAAATTGCTTTCAATAACAGCACTGGGCATTGCGGGGACATTCATCGGCAACTGGCTTTCCGGGCAGCTACCAGCGACAAGGATCAAAAAGATATTTGGATGGTTTATTCTGCTGACAGGCGTGCTAATCCTGGCTATGGAGCTATTCGCTTTAACATAATTGTTGCACACATTCTAAAAGAAAAACATTCTTTGTATTTTTGATTTGTTTAAAGGGTATACCAGAAACTTATCCTGGATTTGACTGTCAAGTCACATGGATTCTCTCAAAAGTGTAGTTCAAAAATTCACATAATGGATCAGATGATATTCAATACTTTCAATCTAAGAATCATTCAAATTCTTTGCCTTTTTATTATCCTGGGGAGTTTTGAAGATGTTAATGCGCAGACATCACCAAACACTTCCAAGACTCTTGATATGCCAAATTTATGGAAAGCAAAGGACCTGCTTCAACCAGCAGATCTCGCTTTGACCCTAAGAAATTCTAAAGCTAAACGTCCAGTGATTTATAATATCGGAGTGGTGGAAGATATTGAGAGTGCCAATAACCTGGGAGCCGCCAGTAAAGTTGTTAATCTAGATAAACTAAAACAAAATCTTAAGAATCTACCAAAGAGTACGGTGGTAGTTATTTATTGCGGTTGCTGCCCCTTCGAGAAATGCCCCAATATCAGGCCTGCATTTAGTCTTATGAAGAAGATGGGATTTACAAATGGAAAACTATTGAATATCCCGGTCAACTTGAAGCAGGATTGGATTAACAAGGGTTATCCGATGCTATCCAAGAATTAGGCTCGCTGACAATAATTTTTCGTTGACAGAATATAATTAAATAAGTTGGTTAATTTTTTACCACATTTGTGGAAATTATTTCCCAAAGTGAGATTTCTCAAAAATAATAATCTACTCTCAAAGCACCAGCATAGGTTATTAAAACTGGCATCAGGCTTGTCTAATTTAGCTGTCTAAGTTTAATCGATAGTATCCCAAGCCCCTTAGTGATATTCCCGAGTTTTTTGGAATTATTACTTAAATGCGTCGATACTCGAATTAGAATTAAACCTTAAACTTTAAGGATTAAATTAATGAGAAAACAAATTCTGATTGTTGATGATGAGTTAAGTATTCATAAAATCCTAAATTTTATTTTATCAGCTGATTACGACCTCGTAGTTAAGGAAAATGGCGCTGAAGCATTAAGCTGGCTTGAAGATGGTAATAATCCGGATTTGATTATTTCTGATCTGGAAATGCCCTATATTGATGGGGAGTCATTTATTCGCAACCTGAAGATAAGCGGGTTATTCCCCAATACACCAGTAATTCTAATCTCAAGCGCAGATAATCTGGAAGGCATAGTACAGCGGATGGCCTACAAGGCAGATTGCTTTTTTAAGAAACCATTTAATTCAGCAGAACTTAAATCCTGTATTATCGCCTCTCTTCTTAACTATGATCTCACTAACCCGTGAGCAAAAATTTGGCAAACTCAGTTCTAAAAATTCAACATTAGGTTATTTGAAGATCTAGTGACATTTCCTGGTACACCTTCTGTGTACAACAAGAAAATTATCGTTGGACTTAGCTAATCAATACAAAAAAAAGCAGAAAGAAAACAGATATTTTTTGAAAGAGAAACAAAAAAAAATGATACCTTTTATGTTCTAAATAATTTTCTTATTTGACTACTGAATAGTGTTGAAAGCGGCCTGGCCGCTTTTTTATATTGAAAAATAATAATATATGGTAAAAAAATACGCTTTATTATGTTTGGTTTGCCTTCTTCTACAGGCTCCTCCGTCAAGGAGCCAGGACTCCATGATGCCAGAAATCTCTAATGTGTTTCTTGAGAAATTAATTGCTACTGCAAAAGACAATTATCCCAGGCTAAATTCGTACAAGGCGCGTATTGACATTGCTAAAAGCAATGTTTCCAGTGAACAGCTTTCCTGGCTAGACGCATTCAGTTTTACATATCTCTACACACCAGAAAGCGTTCAGAATATCCGGAATCCTGTCATCTTTAATGGCTATCAGGCAGCTGTATCAGTAAATCTTGGAGCGCTTATGCAAAAACCGGCTAATGTTAAACAAGCGAAACTGGAGCAAAAAATTGCACAAAACGAGCAGCAAGAATATCAACTTACCATTGAAAGCGAAGTCAAACGCCGTTATTTTGCTTACATGCAACACGTCAACGCTTTAAAATTACAATCCAAGCTTGTATCAGACATGCAAAACATGAGTCGCGAAACAAGATCCCGGTATGAAAAAAGAGAAACAAGTTTTGAGGTATATAGTCGAAGTCAACATGCTGTTTCTTTAGCTATCCAAAACAAAATTGCTATTGAATCGAACTTTCTATCTGCAAAGGCGCTCTTGGAGGAACTTCTCACTAAAAAGCTTGAAGAGGTCCTTTAATTATGGGGGGAATTGAAAGCTTTATTTTTTGGGTAAGGAAATACTTTCTCACTACTGTTCTCATTCCGGTGATAACAATGGTGATAACCTTCTTTATTGTCGGAAATCTGCCTGACTCCTATCGTTCCGAAGCTCAAATTACACCGGGTAATATGGGCGAAACCCAGGAATTGTCCGTTTTGAGTAACAACAGTGCACAGGACACCCGTATTATTCAAAAACATGTAAACATGGCCGAAGTGATGAGGTCAAAAAGCATGCTTAATTTGGTTTCCTATCAAATCATGTTGCATGATTTGACATCCAAGCCTTTCAAAGAGAAAAGTCCGCTTCTAAAACAACTGAATGATCATTCAATTAAGCATGCAGCGGAAATTTTGAGGGAAAAGTATGCAAAGAAAGAAGGTTTAAATTTGCGCGACACTGAGCAAAATAGGCTGTATAATGTTCTTCAATCTATGGAGTATGATGACTTGTCGCTGAAGTCTTCACTAAGTGTTTACCATCCTGAAGATACTGACTTAATAAATATAGAATATTCCTCGCCAAACCCTGACCTATCGGCTTTTGTTGTAAACACTTTAAGTGATGAATTCATAAGTTATTACACCAATTTGGTTAAAGGAGACCAGCGTTCATCTGTTAAGTTCCTGGAAAATTTGGTAAACCAGAAATCAAAGACCCTTCAGGATCACATTGCGAACTTAAGGTCATACAAAATAAGAAACCGCATACTCAATTTGAACGAACAATCGTCTCAAATTATGAATCAAAATGCGAATTATGAGCTTCGTATTCAGCAAGCAGAAAAAGACATCATTTCCTTTCGGGGCGCAATATCAAATCTGGATAAAAGATTTAATCCAGAAGATCGCCGGAATGGTGAGTCGACATTACCCGACATAAATCAGGGTATATTGTCTACCCGGTCAGAGATACATTCACTATATGACAAATATGTACAAAGTGATTTTGACGAAGTATATAAAAAGTCTATCGATTCGCTGCAAAGAATACAATACACACAAATTGACAGTCAGCCTGATAAATCCATTGCCAATCCGCTTGACAACAGACCAAATCTGATACAAGAAAGGTTGAACCTAACTTTACAGTTGGATCTTGCAACGTATAGCCTTAATTCACTTAAAGTTCAACTCGCTGCTATATCAAGGAAGTATGATAATCTCATACCCCATGCGAATGTTATTCAAGCGCTCGACCGGGAAATCGAAACAGTGAATAAAGAAAATCAGGATCTGTTGACCCAGTATAATCAGGCTAAAATGGAATCTGAATACCCTGTTCAACTCCGACAGGTTCTAGTCGCAACGCCGGGCCAGCCAGAACCTTCAAAAAAATTGCAACTCGTTTTATTAAGCGGCATTCTAAGTAGTGTAATATGCCTGCTTGTTCTCTTAATAATGTTCTACCTTGACGATCGTATAAGAAGACCTTTTGAACTTGCATTAGCAACACGAGCTCCTGTACTTGGATTTTTGCATTTAGTGGGCAACTCAACACTTGATTTGAAAGGAATCTGGAGAAACCTTCATGGAACTGCAGAAATGCGAGAGTTCAAAAAACAACTGCGCTCCACAAGATTTGAAGTAAACAAAGAACTTACTATAGCGGGAAGCCGCGGAAGTATTTTAAATATCACCAGTTTAGGTGAAGGCGAAGGAAAAACTTTGATTGCTGCGTGTATCGCCTATACATATGTTATGGTAAGCAAAAAAGTGCTGTTAATAGATGGCAATTTTGATCACCCGTCAATTACGCAAAACTCCGTAACAACTTTATTTATTGAAGATTACTTTGACACAGGGGCTATACCGGGCTCTAATTTTTCTACCGGCATCATGGTTATGGGTAATCGCGGGGGTGATAAGTCGCTATTTGAACTCACTGACGAAAACACCATTAGAGAGAAACTGGATAATTTGAAGTCAATTTTCGATGTAATAATCGTTGAAACGCCTTCACTGGAGTCGTTGAACAAGGCAAAAGAGTGGATTTCTTTTTCAGACAAAACGCTCAGTGTTTTCCAGGCCGGGCTGTCAATGACGCCCGAGCGAAAACAATATGCAAATTACTTGTCTGCCATTAACGACAAATTCATTGGATGGGTGCTAAATAAGGTCAAAACTGAAGGAAAACCAGTTGAATACATAGAATCTGCGACAGTCATTGACTAAGGGCAAGAGAATATCATATGGCGTTTATTTACAATCGAGCTGGGCAAGATTAACACCATTCATCACGACTTCGAACTCCGTCCTTCTATTGATGGCCTGGTCTGTTTCCGAACAATTTACCCCTTCTATACATGAATTCACCAAACGGCTTTTGCCATAATATTTCACTTCAATCCGGTCCGGTCTAACCCCCATACTTATAAGATAACTTTTTACCGATTCTCCCCTTCTCAGTGACAAATCCCGGTTATAGCTTTCTGATGACCTGCTATCACAATGACTAGAGGTTATAATATTAATCTGTGGATTACTATTCATCAACTCAGCCATATGCTTCAGCGAGGATAAGTCATCTTTCCGCAGCTGAGAATTATCCAAATCAAAATGAACATTCTTAAAGGCGAAACTCGCCTTTAACGAATCGCAGTTATCGACCACCCAATTCTGAGTAATATCCACCTTATCTAATTTCAATACCAGACTGATTGTAGAGTCACTTGTCATCCCTTTCGAACTTGTGAATTCCTGTGTGCTTAAATAACTCAGTGCCTTGGCGCTCAGTTCATAATCCTCTGATTTAGCCAGGGGCATACTAAATTCTCCGAAAGGGTTTGTTTGAATAGTATCGATTTTTCCTCCGTGCTTAACTAAAAGCTTACTTCCGGCAATCGGCAAATTAGTTCTGGCATCAAGAATCAGTCCTTGCAGCTTGACATCAATTTCCAGCTTGGTAAACCGATATATATCATCGTTTCCACGCCTGTTAGAACTGAAATAACCAGTTTCCGAATCGCGATCTTTTATTATCCCGAAATCGTCTGCTGAAGAGTTAATACCAGCACCAAGATTGCGGGGCTTTCCAACCGGTTTCATATCCTTAAGTACAATCTCAAAGATATCAAGCCCACCGAGCCCGGGGTATCCTGTGGACGCAAAATACAATTTGCCATTTTTGTCCAAATAAGGAAACTGTTCATTGCCTTCAGTATTTATTCTGGGACCTAAGTTAACTGGCCGTCCCCATGCACCTCGCTCAGACGCCCGGACGCTATAAAAAAGATCTGTACCGCCGTATCCCCTGGGACCATCAGCGGCGAAGATCAAAACTTTACCATCAGTGCTTACTGCTGGATGGCCCGTAGAAAACTCATCACTATTATAAGGAAACTCAATGATCTCATCCCAATTATCGCCAACTGCGGTATAAAGTTTTAGTTTGTTTATTCCTGAACTGCTGCTGCCGGCTTTTTTATTGTTATAATTATTCCGTGTAAACATCAACGATCCGTCAGGCAAACTTACTGCCGGACCTTCATGGTAAGTCGATTTTACCTTTCCGGTTAAAGGCCTTACGATTTCAATAGGCTTATCCACTTTACTGCCTCCAAACAACAGGCCCATAAGGGAATTATGTGAATTGCTCTCCCCCTTCAAACGTCGCTCAATAGACGATTCATCACTTTCGCGAACATCCTTAAGCTTGTCAACTACAAATATATCTGTGTAAGGAGTCTGATCCCAGGCAAATACAAAACGCGATTTCTCATTCCTGTTACTTACGAACAATAAGCCATCCCTAAATAACATTGGTGAGTACTCTGAGGCGTCAGTATTTATGTTCAGGAATGTTATCTCCCAAGAGTTCTCATTTTCAGAGAGTGCTCCGACTTTCGCTTTACTAAACGCTTCAGCCCGGCGGTCTCCGGGCTTCAATCCGAGATACTTTCGATACCATATTTCCGACTCCTCATACCGCTCCTTATTTGCAAGTGCTTCTGCAAAATAAAGTGCCCATTCAGGTTTAATGTTTTTCTGTCTGGTAAGTTTTCCATACCAAAAAAGGGCCTCATCATACATTTTCGTGTTACGATAGCTTGATGCGAGCATATCCTGGGCCCGCACATTCGAAGAATCATTTTTTATGACACGTTCTAATTCCTTAATGGCTGAAACATATCTAAGAGAATTGTACTCCTTAATTGCTTTTTGCATGAGGGGGCCTTCATCCTCCTGAAAAAATGCCAAACAGCTGATCGAATGGACCAGCATAAACATGAGTAAAAGAAACACAGTCGTTTTTTTCATTCTAACTTAAAAATATCTTGGTGATAAGGAATTGTTTTGGTCAAACGAAAATATATATCTTATCATAAACTCGTGGCTTCCTGTGTTAAAACTCTTCAAACTAGTGGTACTTCGATCGTACGCATATCCTAATCCTATGTTTTGAGTAATTTTTAATTCCATAGAAGCGGCTATATCCGAACTGGTTCTATATTCAACCCCCAGCGCTAACACATTTTTTATCCACAGCGTAAGGTTAAAGTCAGCCTGTATAGGCGCTCCAATCACTCCCTTTACAAGAGCTGCCGTCTTCAAATTAAAATCATCACTCAATGGGAAAACATAACCAGTGGCAATATAAGCATGGCCCACTTGCCTTGCATTGGATGAATTGGACCTCAGGCGATTATTTAACATATCCAAAACTGAAACTCCAAAATATAGTCTTTCAGTTGAAAAATATATCCCCGAACCGAAGTTATAAAGAATCGTGTTTATGTCCTGTTGATAAACGGGGTCATTCCCCCCTCCGCCCGCTTTAAGGTTGAGCGAAGTAAAGTTAGCCCTGAAATTACTAATGCTCCCCTGCAACCCTAATGAGAGTTTCGCATCATTATTAAATGTAATTTGATATGCTGCACTCATGGCCCCACCCGTAGTCTTGGTTACGCCCAGTTCGTCACTTATAAGCTGAACCCCCAACCCGATACGACCATTTGAAAATGGCGCATCTGCTGTCAAGGTTCCGGTCTTCGGAGCGCCCTGTATCCCTACCCATTGATTCCTGTATAATGCGCTTACTGATACAATGTTTCTGCTTCCTGCATAGGCAGGATTGTATGCCAAAGTATTAAAAACATATTGAGAATACATTGGCTTTTGTTGTGCATTGACAAAACCGGAAGTCAAAAAGGACAGCACCGAGACTACGATTGAATATATGATAAAGCCTCTCATTTACCGCTGAACCGTTAAACTCCCAGCAAATTTATCTTTATTTTCCACCATAACCACGTAGAAGTAGGTACCGTCCGGAATATCCTGACCCGTGTATATTCCTTCGGTACAACGCCCAGCCCAATCATTTTTGTAGTCCACTGCCCGATAAACACGGTTCCCCCACCTATTAAATACCTCAATCGATATCTTCTGACCAAGTGTATTCTCTATAGCCAAAACGTCGTTTATGCCGTCGTTATTTGGTGTAAACCCTTCAGGAATGAAGGTAGGTCGCGAGGCCAGCTCTATCGGAGTTATTTCTGACAAACTCACGTCGCCAACTACAACAGGATCAGGTTTCAAGCCATCCGTTGATCTGTCCTGAACTTTTGCGGCAGTTATTACGGAACTTCCCTCCGCAAAAGCATAATTATAAAATAATCCTGCGCGTGTGACTAAACGAACGCTGATATCCATTTCCACCTGACTTTGTTCACCACCTGTTAAAATACTTGAAGGCAGCAATAGTTCTGTATTGGAACTACCATTGTATAAGGGGTTAGCTCTGAGGTTTCCATGTGCCGTCAAATTTTTTATACTAAATGTTGTGCCGCTAAAAGCTTGAGATAAATCGTCCTGAAGGCTTATTTTCTCCAGACCATTAGATCCATAATTAACTAGTGTAAAGAGGAATTTGACGTCATAAGATCCGTTAGTGCCGTATGAAACTAAATGAAGCATTTTGGCTGCACCAATCTTGGCGTTTGGATCTGTGGGCAGCAAAATACTAATAATAACATTAGCAGAATTTACCGCATACTGGTTGCCATCGTGACCATTCCAGGCAAATGTAGTCATACCACCCCAGTTGGCTATCGGCTTAAAAGATAGCTTTGCCAGATCGGCAAGATTGATTTCCTGAGCGGCTATCACACTCACACCATTGAAGCTTAGTATTCCGTTGGCGGGAAGGGTCAGCACCTTAATTTTGATTAAAGAATTATTTTCGGGGTCGCTGAATCTGGAGGTAAAATCGCTTATAGCAAAAGAAACCGGAGTAACACCTGTACTGCTTTTAGTTATGTCGTTTACAAGGGGCGGCCTGTTTGAAATTACTATATTTATAGTCACAGTTGATGAAACCAGTGCATATTGTGTCCCATCAGACCCATTCCATTTGAAACTGAATACCCCAGCTTGTCCCGGATCAGGTAAATAAGTAATACCCGTAATGCTTCCCAAGGGAATTTCCTGGCCCGCAGTTATATTAGTGCCGGATAGTCTGAGCGTACCGCCAGTAGGCAGGCTAACTATTTGGATTTTCGCCAAGACACTGCTTTCCGGATCAGCGAACTTATTTGTAAAATCAAGCGCTACAAAAATAAGGGGCTGGGTATCGGTATGATTTTTTATCACTTCGGAAACTATCGGCGGTTGATTAACAGGCGCGACAGTGATAACAACCAGTGCATTAGCAGTCGAATATATTGTGCCGTCATTTCCATTCCAGCCAAAATTGGTGATACCATTCCACCCCGGAAGCGGCGAAAAGGTAAGTGCGTCAAGGCTGGCAGCGTCAATTTCCTGTCCTGCTGTTACAGCAGATCCTAATAGTTTTAAGCTACCATTAAGAGGGAGATTAACAACCCTAATCTTACTCAAGGCCGAATTTTCAGGATCTGTGAATTTAGTTTTGAAATCAATTGCCATAAAAACTATTATTTGCCCCTGGTTTCCTGACTTTGAAATATTAGATACGGACGGAGGATCATTTACCGGTATTACGCTTATGGTAATCTGTGCTGAATTGCTTACAAGACCGGAATTATCACGGATTGTATAGGTGATTGGTGTGGCGTTCGACGTGCCACTATTGTAGTTGGCCACTGGCGTATAAGTGATGGTACCATTCGAGAGCGCAGAGTAAGTACCCTCATTAATGACACTCAAGACCGTTAAAACACCAGTACCGGGATCAAAATCGATACTTGAAGGATTTATTGTATTATTTCCGTCGGCATCTGTGTCATTAGCGATAAGGCTAAAGGTAATTGAGTTGTCTTCGTTTGTTACAGCCACATCAGCAACAGCCACCGGTGAATCAGGTACTGCAGTTACGGTTACTGTTATCGGGGCTGGACTACTCCGGAAGCCGTCTCTGTCTGCAACAGTATAAAAAATGGAAGTTGCAGTACCTGATCCACTATTGTAATTTGGGACAGGTACCAATGTAAGCACCCCGGAATTATTAACTGTATAAGTACCCTGCCCGGTAACGGTAAATGAAATTTGGCGCCCTGCAGCGGCTGGATCCATGTCAACACTGGCGATATCAATAGTATTGTTCCCATTAAGATCAGTGTCATTAACGATCAAATTAAAAGTTACATTGGTGTCCTCAAGCGTACTTGCCTGGTCAGGATTTGCGACAGGAGCGGTCTTTGGATTCACCATCATAGTGATAGTTGCTGAATTACTGGAAAGTCCTGTATTATCTTTTATTGTGTAAGAGATTGGAGTTGCAGTAAATTGCCCGGTTTGAAATGAGGTAACAGGCGTAAATGTGATTGTACCATTATTATTGGCTACGTATGTGCCCTGTCCAGCAACTGTAAACGTACTTTGGGTTCCCGCACCCGGGTCTATATCGATGGATGTTAAGTCTAAAGTAGCATTCCCATCGGGATCGCTATCATTTTCTACAATACTGAATGTAATTGCCGTATTAGTTTCTGTCCTCGCGGCATCGTTAACAGCAACTGGCGGGCTATTATTTGCTCGTATTATTTCATGAGCAACCGCTTCTTCTGTATCAGTCAGACGGAGAAAATCATTTGCCTCCGAATGGGAAATCGCGTTCTTTAATTCAGCTGTAAATTTTATCCCTTCAAACTGTGCAGAGGCCGATAACAAACCGAATATCGAGGAAATTATAAAAGTGACAATAATTCTCATAAAACTTTTCAGCAGATTTATAAGCCCCTTAGCTCCCCCTCAGCATTTCAACTTTCTTCTTTTAGATGCACTAGAAACCCTCCTCCTCCTGCATAAATTGTCAAATACTAAGCCACTTCAGTCAAGAAAATTTAATTGCCTCCTGTAGTATCAAGGGCTCCATTTGTATAAAAAAGATCGAAATAAAATTGCATTTTCGTAGAAAACGTACCCCTAATCGGGTAATATTTTCCTCATTAAAAATCGCTCTAACAAAAGTTAATTCCGTTTACTTAGTTCTTGTTGAGTCAAACGCGGATCAGTCAATAATGGTGCCTTCAAAAAACCGGGCCGAACCAATCATTACCAGGAAAAAGTCCCGGATTATCAATTAACTCTGTTTAAGACATAACCAGGGGTTGCAAAAAATAATGAGAGCAAAAATAAGTTCTATTTGGACAAAACCCATATAATCAGCACAGTCATTTTTTTTACCGGACAGCACTGATTCTTGATTCATGATACTATTAAAGTGCCGGAAGCCCCCCTGCCACTCTCGGTATTGGCGTAGTTAACCCGTTAAGGTCGTAAAATACACGACCGCTTTTAATAGTAACTTCACATTCAAATCTTTGTTTAGCAGGTACCTTCTGGCCCATTTGATCGTAAACTCCAAATTTTCCTTTACGCAGACGAAGAACTGTAACATCACCCTCTGAACCAACCGACAGGTTTCCCAATTCCTCATGATGAATGACCTGCGCGGGCTTCCAGGTAACTGAATTAATAGTCGCCGGGACACTCATTCCAAGCGCCCTCATTTTGTTCATTACGTTAAGGATGTCCTTCATTGCTGAATTCATGCTGCCCCCATGATGATCCGTACTAATAACATCCGGCCAGAAACCTGCTTTGCTGGCTGGTATGGCATGTTCGAACGAGAAGCTGGCAGCACCATGACCGACATCCCAAATGACGCCTCTTTTTTGTGATTCAAAAACGAATGGACGCAACTGTTTGGTTACCGGATCAGTTATTGCTTCACGGCCGGCGCCGCCCCCGCCATAGGCGTGAGTATAGATATCGCCAGGGCGAAATTTCGTAATCGTCAATTCTTCAAGCGACAAACCGCCTCCTCCAAAGTCAACAATTATTGGTAAGTTTCCCGACATTTTGCCTGCTTCAATCGCACGATCAATAGGCACCCAGTCGGGCTTATTATAATGAGCGACTTTAAATCCCACGATCAGCTTTGGATATTTCATCGCCATTTCAGCTGATTTATGTGCATCCATATCATCGTTATTCTGCTCGAACGCACCACCCGGCATTCCTTCACCTACAATATTAAGGAACGAAAGTACCCGCGTTCGTGACCTGTCTATTGTTTGATCTTTAAACTTCTCGAATGTTTTCCAACCGGCACTTCCTGCGTCTACTACAGTTGTTACGCCTACGCGAAACGTAAACCCGTCAGGCATATTTGCATAATAACTATTTCTCAAATATCTGTCATGTTCAACACCAGCGAAATTGTGTGTATGCATATCAATGATACCCGGGGTCACAATCAAACCTTTCGCATTTACCAACCGGGTAGCAGTTTTAGGATCGATATTTTTTGACACCAACGCAATTTTGCCCTCCTTATCAATTGCAACATCCATAACTCCGTCAGTATTATTTTTAGGGTCAATTACACGCCCTCCTTTTATAATGATAGCATAACTGGCTTGCGGTGCCTGAGCTGCTACATTTATGCTGACCAAACAGAAAAATAGAAATATTAATTTTTGCATCTTCATGAACTAAAGGATGAAATGTAACTGTGGGTGTTTAGATAAGAAGCCCTAAATGTTATCGAAAAGACGTTTAACAATGCCCGGAAGCTCTTTAAATTGTGGTTTCACGGTACTATGGCAATGATATGCTAAAATAAGAGAAATTCCATAAATATGAAAAAAGCATTTGCAAGATATTGGTCAGCCTTACAAGGCTTGCTCCTTTGCTTCATACTTCAAAACAGACCAGAGCACATCAAATATTTCCGTAGGTGCGAGTTCATCAGACCCGAACTGCATATCAGAGATCAAAACTGGCTGATACTCCTTCTCCACTCCGATGCGGCCATGTGAACCTTTAATAAGCGCAGCATCCAAGGGGATAACATCCATAACATAGCGGAAGCCAGCCTTCTTCTTCAATAATTTGTATCCCGCTCTCAGCTTCGAGCTCATAAACATTTCAACGGGATCATATCCGGGCTTCTTATGAATGTCAACGCAGCGAGCAAAGTCAGGAGCTTTTGCATCATCCTGCCAAAAATAGTAAGTGAACCAGCTATCTTTGTCAGCCATTATTACGAAGTCGCCCGAACGTTCGTGATCAATATGATACGGCTTCTGTTCTTCCTTGTTTAGAACAAGTTCTATTCCAGGCACTTTTTCCAGTAAAGCCCTAACTTCATCTTCAACGGATTTATCGTTTACATAAACGTGTGCGATCTGGTGATCAGCCACAACGAATGCTTTTGATGCGCCTGCATCCAGTAGTTCAAGTCCCCTTTCTATTCGGATATTTAGCATATCCTTTTTGCGGAATATCCTATTTATATGAATAGGATTATGAACAGGCGATATTCCATATTCGGATAGAATTACAATGCCGGCACCCCGTCCTTCGTAAAACATAACAAGCTTTTTGATTACTTCATCGATCTCATTTAACTCTTTATGGATTAAGGAAAGATCAGGACCAAATTTTTGAAGACAATAATCCAGATGCGGAAGATAGATCAGCGTAAGCGTCGGATCATACAACTCATCCGTCAGTATGGAGGCATCTGCTATCCACTGTGTTGATTTGATATTAGCTCCCGGACCCCAAAACTGGAACAAGGGAAAAGTCCCGAGCTTTTCCTGAAGGATGTCTCTTAATTCAGCAGGCTGAGAATAACAGTCGGGCATTTTTCTGCCGTCAGCAAGGTAATTTGGCCGGGGGGTGACTGCATAATCTGCCGTTGAATACATATTGTACCACCAGAACATCTTTGCGCAGGTAAAAGAAGGATCCTCCTTTTTTGCTTTCTCCCAGATCTTCTCGCCTCCAACAAGTTTATTTGACTGTTTCCAGAATTTAATCTCGCAATCGGCGTGATCGTACCAGCCATTACCAACAATACCAGTCGCAGAAGGCCATTTTCCTGTAAGATATGTCGATTGGGCAGAAGTGGTTACTGCAGGTAAAACCGGCTGTATATTGACCATATTTTTCCTGGCAATATATCCTTTCAAAAAGGGAGTATGTTCGCCAATTAATGAAGAAGATAGCCCGACTACGTCGATAACAACTGTTTTATTCATTTTTTCTAAAAACTTCTTTAACCCAGTTTAGCTCCCTGCTAATCGATAACTCTATTGGCATTTTTAATATATCGGGTAAAACTTCCCAGGTATAAGTTTCAACTTCAAGATGATTCGTAAATGGTGTCGCACATTGTATGTTTAAAACCTCTGTTATGTCAGACTGTGTGGATTCCAGAAAGCCCAAATCTTTCAGGAACACAGGAACATGAAAATGCGCACGCCACTCTTCAACTTCCGGATTTTGTATATCCGTTAAAGCGTCGGGCAGGTCACAATAACGGATCAATTCACCATCCGTTTTCCTGGCTACCACCTGGTGAAGGTATGTAGGTTCAACGAAACTGAAGAATGCTTCAGAAATAAGCGTCCTCGATTCAGGCTCAGGAGGCAAGTCGGACTTTAATGCCGCACTAATCTGGATCTTCCCTACCTTGATTCCACAATTGCTAAGCTCAGCGAGTATCTCATGATGCGGCTCATAGCCGATAGCAAAATGACAAACATCGTAACAAAGGCGTATATGCTCTCTTATTGCTTCTAGTGCGTCCTCATTACTGAGATTGTGCTTCGTAGAAAGCTCTTTCAAAGCCATGGGGACAAGCATGCCTTGATACCAATCAATAAATTCGCGTCCTGTTTCAAGCAAACCGTCCGGTTCTGGTTCAATATCAAGGTGCATTACAAGGCCACGATTTTTCTTGTACAGAAACAAGTGCTCTAAAATGGAAATCATATTCCCCGTGGCCAGGTGCATTGCCTTGCGCGAATCCACGTCGGAAGAATACCAATGCCTGTAGCTCAGCGGGGAAGTAGAGACGCCCCCATCTATACCATCAGGCAGAAGTTCGGCAAGTATTTCAAACAATCTTAAGGTGTATTCTAGTCTCTCAGCGGTAGTCCAATCCGGTGTATGCACCTGATCTTTTACTATAGCATGGTGAAAATCCCCGTAAGGGAAGCCATTCATAGTAAATACATAAGCATCATTTTCCTTCATCCAAAGCTGAAACTCTTCGAGCTTCACATAATCCTGAAGATCTTTACTAGCCTTATTTGATAACCTTAAGCCAATTCCCATGGGCTGATCCCGGGAGACCTCAGCTTTTATCAGAGGGAATTTTTCTTTCAGAGACTCAAAATGATCGGTCCATGATTCTCCTGCATGAATATTCGTGCAATACGTAAAATGACCGGCTGCTATTTTCATTGATAAGTCTTAAGTTTCTGTCCGGCTTCTTTTAGCAATTCAATATCTATCTCATTAACTTCAGTTCCGGTGCCAATTTTATCGAGCAGCATGATAGTAAGCCTCCCGCCAAGGTGTTCACGAAATTCCTCCAAACCGCGTAATATTGCGCTGTCTTCTTCTTCAACTTCCATCAACGGGTGAGTTAATTCAAAGCCAATCACTTTAAGTAAGGCAATTACCCTGTCGGTTTCATCATCCGGCAAACGCCCGCAGAGATTTGAATAGACCGTGTCAAGAGCCATTCCCATTGCCACAGCTTCACCGTGTAAAACCTCGAAATTTGAAAGCTGTTCAAGCTTATGAGCACTCCAATGTCCGAAATCCAAAGGTCTTGATGATCCACTTTCAAAGGGATCGCGACCGGCAATATGCTGCATGTGAAGTTCAGCACACCGGTGGACCAGGTAATTCATTGTTTTAAGATCACGCGACACAAGTGCTGTGGCGTTATCTTCCAGCCAGGCAAAAAATACGGGGTCTTTAATTAATGCGACTTTTATTGCTTCGGAGATCCCGGAACGCCAGTCACGGTCGCTGAGGGTTTTCAAATAAAGCTCATCGTTAAAAACTGCCACCGGAGGAGCGAATGTGCCCAGGAAGTTCTTTTTATCAAAATAATTAATCCCATTCTTAACTCCTACTCCCGAATCATTTTGTGAAAGGACAGTAGTGGGGATACGAATATGCTTTATGCCCCGGTGTGACACAGCAGCAGCATAACCTACCAGATCAAGGACAGAACCACCCCCAATTGCAGCGATATAGGAATGCCTGTCGACCTTGTAAGTGTTCACCGCTTCAAGGATCTCATCAAAAAATCTAGTGTCATTTTTTACTTTCTCGCCACCCGGCACAATTATGAATTCCTGGATAAGCTGCACAGATTTGTTAATCGCAAAATAATTCTTCAATCGATCTATAACATCTGTACTTGCATCCACCACGCCCTTATCAAGGACAAAAAGTATTTTCCGCGGAATGTCGGGCGCGCCAGTGTTACTTAGAAAGTCACTAAAAAGCTTATTAGAAATATCAAAAAGAGCGGTAGTAAAAAATACTTTATACTCGAATTTTACAGTAAATGACTGTTTAAGGTGTTCCATATTATTGCGGATCAGAGCCGGGCATTATCGGATGAATATAAATTAAAGAGTAAATAATTGTCCACTAAGTAACAGCAAAACGTTTACTCAGCCAAATTGATATAGGCAAAAGGCAAGCAATAGCCATTGCGGCATATATTGAGCCAAACGTGGCTGCCCATGCTGCATCCATCAAAATCAGCGAAACTACCCCTGCTTTAACAGCTTTTCCGATATTTTTGCCCACAGGATCTTCAATTGCCTTTACTAAGGGGGATAGAATCATAAAAGCAAATGGCAGTAAAAAAATTAGAGATAGAAGAAGATTATCTTTTATTCGTGCAACCGTTAGGATAAAGCAGATAACAATAAGATAAAGGAAGCCTCCTATATAAAGGTTTCTCACTTTGCCGCCGTGAACCTCGCCCTGACTAATCATCGTGATTGAGAAGATATATATTAGGGGTATCATACCTAAAATCTGCCATTGATTGAAGCTATACGAAAGGATACCCAATCCCAGCCAAAGGTTCATCCCCCGGCACAGGCCCATATTCAAGGGTCCAAGAAACGAGTCATGTTTACTGAATTTATCGTAGATAAGCGCAGCTATTGCAATACCCAGAGCAATCATCCCGGAGAATAAGCTAACATAAAAAGCAGCGGCTATTCCCATGATCAGTAACAGAAATCCAAGGATAACAGCTTCGCCCATACGAATGGCACCGCTCGGAATTGCTCTCTCCGGACGTTCAATCTTATCTAATTCGGCATCAAAAATGTCGTTGAAAACAATACCGCCTGCATACAATCCTGAGGTGGACAGGCATAAAAGAAAAACTGAACTGTAATTTATGTTACCGTTTAGAAAATAACCGGATATAGCAATACCAGCCAGGACATCAGCCACTGAAGTTACGACATTTGCAGGGCGCACCAGACGCAGATAAGTGTTGATTTTGCCCAACTTAACTTATAATAATTGATGATTTATCAGTTCTGGGCTGTTGCCCGCCACGCAATACTGTATTACCTTCAAACTTCTGGCTTTGGTCAACGCTACCAAGGCTGGCGAAGTCTTTTTCATCAATTTGCCCGCTTTGAGCAAACGCTGTAATCGCATTTGAATAAGTGATCAGCTTTATTGCTTCATCACTGATCCCTTTAATCTTCATAAGCGCAGCGGTCTTGGGTACGGCAAGGGGATCGCTTATTCCCCAATCGGCAGCTGAATTAATCATTATACGCTCCGGGCCGTATTGTTTAGCTAGCTCAACCATACGTTCATTCCCCATTTTTGTGAAGGGATAAATTGTAAAAGCTGCCCAAAAACCTCTGTCAAGAACTTCTTTTACCGTTTCCTCATTGTTATGGTCAACTATCACTTTGAACGGATCGAGGCCATGTTCAATCGCGATGTCCATACTTCGCTGCGTACCTCTTTTCTTATCGCGATGTGGTGTATGAATCTGTACGGGAAGCCCGGATTCTTTTGCCAGCTCCAGCTGAGCCCGGTAGTATTTTTCTTCTGCGGCCGTTTGATCGTCAAAGCCAATTTCTCCTATTCCCACTACTCCCTCTTTGTAAATGAATAGTGGAAGCAGCTCCATCACTTCTTCAGCTAGTTTTTCATTATTGGCTTCACGCGAATTTAGTCCGATGGTGCAATAGTGTTTGATCCCAAACTGAGATGAGCGGAACCTTTCCCAACCAATCAAGCTGCTGTAATAATCCCTGAAACTGTCAATGCCGGTCCGGGGTTGACCCAACCAGAAAGCCGGCTCAATCACTGCCAGAATTCCGGCATCGGCCATAGCCTGATAATCGTCTGTCGTACGTGATGACATGTGAACATGCGGATCAAAAAACTTCATCCCTTTTATGATATCCAGGTCTAATTTTTCAGCCTCGCCAGCGACTGGTTTTCGATCTTCAAATGAATGGGTGCAGCACATGATAAATGTTTTTTAATGTATTTGTTGATCCAGCTTAGACCTGATTCCAGGTTAATTCATTTTTCTCAATTGCAGAAACCAGCTCGCTAAAATTCTTCAAAAGTTCTTTCGCCTCGGCCGAATTGGAATGGAAAATAGTGAGTGCTGCAGCCTGTTGTTCTTTTAGATTTCCTTCCGATAGTGCTTTCTCCAGATCCTTTTTTAGGCGAGAATCAATAAACTTAGCGGTAGATCTCCATAACAAAGGATTCACACTTCGTCCTGCAGCCCATCGTTCATGAGCGTAGTCTGAAAGGATGAGCGCAAGTTCTGCATTAGCACGCGCATCGTACCCGTAAATCCTGTTAACATTTTTATCTGTGAAAAATGCTTTCATCACTAATTGGTTCCATGCTTTTTCATCGAGATGAGCAGCAGCATACGGATTCTCATACATTATTGCTTCCAATACAGTTCCAATATTACTGCGAATGCCTTCGGCACATCTCATCTTCCAAATCTCCGGTAGAGCCAGGACCGGAAGCGACGAGTAAAGAGCAACTAATTCAGTCATTTCTGCTGCTAGAAAAAGATCTTCTATAGTTTTGAAATATCTATTTTTTTCATCGGAATCTAGGTGCATCAAAAAACAAACACGGCAAAGACGGTCTGTTGCCCACCCATTAAGTGACCAGCCTGGTTTGATCTCCTCAATAATCATCTCTTCTGAGGGAGTAATGTTGATAATTTCCTTGCCGGTTTTCCTCGGCATCAAAGAAAATACTGTGTTTATAGCGGAAATTTCCGTTAAATCCAGTTTTTCCTCAAGCCAGGCCCAGGCTTCAGAAGAAATATTTGAACGGGTAATCTCGAGTATAACGGCCCGCAATCTTTCTGCATCGTAATCAAACATGTCTGTTATAGAATTATCCCGTGTCAAGCAATTTAACTTGGGAAAATTACCAAAAACTATTAACAATCTGAACAGAACTTGAAGGATCCGGCACTGTAACAGAAATATTAATGCTTAAATTCCCGGGGATGAAAAATAATTGATTGCCAGAGCGGCAGTAATGATAAGAAGGCCGAAAAATTCCCTCGTATTTTCAATATAAGGCTTTGTTGCTTGCATACTTTCTGTAATACTCGGTTGCTTATATTTCACGATCCAATCGCGTACCCCATCTTTCGAGAAAAATAAAATAGTTGCGTAACTGATATAAAAGGCGCTTAGCAAAAGATAGACCATCGGATAAAATGACCCATATGCAGCCAGGGCACAGCACATTGATGCAGCAAGGTATATCGGCACCCAAAGCCATGAGTCTTTGTCATTCAGATTGAACCAGGCAAAGAGCAGAAATGAAAGGCAGAAGGTGATGTTTAGGATGATGAGGAACATGGGATATTGGACTTGAGGTAAAGATAACAGAAAATGTTCGGTATCTGATGTGACGTTGCAATCAGCTATCAGTTGCCAGTTACCAGCTGCCAGTCAAATCGTTTAGTCCGTCCAGCCTGGGAACGGGTAACAGGTAACAGAAAACCAATATCAATAAAAAAAGCCATACTTAAAAAGTACGGCCTTTCTATAAAAACAAATGTTAGTTTACTACTCCACTTCCTGTGCAGCAGCTTCATTAACAAAACCTTCTGCAATTATTGTGAGACCAACATCTGTAGTTTTTTCTTCTTCAAGTGTAGTTTCCAATAATTTAGCAGCATCAGTTAATCCTAATGTATTCGCCAGAACACGAAGAGTACCATAAGTAGCTATCTCATAATGTTCTACTTTTTGCGCTGCAGAAATGATACCAGCATCACGGGTCATCGTTCCCTCTTCAGTATCTTCTAATATGCCTTGTCCTTCTTCAATAAGTCCGGCCATGGCATCGCATTTTTTTGCTTGTGGTTGGATCCCCAAAAGTCCGAAAACTTCTTCTAAACGTTGGATGTGTACATCAGTTTCACCAATGTGTTTTTCTATAGCCCCTGTCAATTCTTCAGAAGTCGCACCTTTAGCCATTTTCGGCAGGGCCTTTAAAAGGTGTTTTTCAGCCCAATAAATATCTTTCACTTCGTCTGTGAAAAGTTTCAATAAAGCTGACTTATCTTTTTCTCTGTCAGCAGGTGTCATTGCTTTGCTTTGCTGTTTCATGATTAATTTTGTTTGATGTTGTAAAGTTTTAACACTCTTTTTTTCGAAAGGTTTACATGAATTTCAAAAAGAGTATAAATAACACCAGTCACGTATAAAACCTTTAGTTTGTTAAATTGAGCAACTTTCGGGTTTCAGAAAGCTGTCGAACCTTTTAACTTTGCTTTACAAAATACAGGCGATGACTACCTCCAATCAACTTAACTATTCAAGAATTGCAGAAGCGATTGACTATATCAGGCTCAATTTCCGGAACCAGCCCAGTCTCAATGAGTTGGCAGAAATAGTACATTTGAGCCCCTTTCATTTTCAACGCTTGTTTACCGACTGGGCAGGCGTAAGCCCGAAAAAATTCCTTCAGTATATAAGTGTTGAATATGCAAAAGATATTTTGAGGGACAGGCAAGCATCTCTTTTTGATGCAGCGTATGAAGCGGGGCTGTCAGGCACCGGCAGGCTTCACGACTTATTTATAAAGATCGAGGGTATGACTCCTGGAGAGTATAAAAATGGTGGTGCAGAACTTAACATTAACTATAGTTATGCGGAATGTCCTTTTGGAAATCTACTTGTTGCTTCAACTTCAAAAGGGATTTGCCACATGTCTTTTTCTGATAATGAATCACAGTCATTCACTGAATTAATAGGGCGTTTCCCAAATGCAACACTACGGCATTTCATGGATGTTATACAGCAAAATGCACTCTACGTCTTTAACCAGGACTGGACTAAGTTAAACCAGATTAAACTACATCTTAAAGGGACAGCTTTTCAGCTAAAGGTTTGGGAAACACTTCTTAAGATTCCGATGGGGAAACTAACAAGCTATGCAACCATTGCAAATAATATTAAAAACCCGAGCGCTTCAAGAGCTGTTGGAACAGCCATTGGGCAAAACCCGGTAGCATTTTTAATTCCTTGTCATCGGGTTATACAGGCTGGCGGTGCACCGGGTGGGTATATGTGGGGTCTTACCCGTAAGAGTGCTATCATAGGTTGGGAAGCAGCCCGAATAAATACAGATAACTAATGGACCTTTTCGATACCAATATTCAGGCAAATCTGCTTCCATATGATGGAAAAGTAATTTACTTTGGAAAAATCATGAACAAAGAAAATGCGCTCATATATCTGAAAGTGCTGCTTGATACTATTCCCTGGAAGAATGACGAGGCTAGAATATTTGGCAGACACATTATTACGAAGCGTAAAGTTGCCTGGTATGGCGACGATAACTATTCATATACCTATTCAAACACGACCAGGCATTCACTTCCCTGGACACCTGAACTATTGGAATTAAAGGGCCTGGCTGAAAAACTTTGCGGTGCTAAATTTAATTCCTGCCTCCTTAATTTGTACCACAACGGAGGTGAGGGCATGGCCTGGCATAGCGACGACGAAAAAGCTCTTGGAAAGGATACTGCAATTGCATCAATAAGTTTTGGAGCTGAGAGAAAGTTCGTGTTAAAACATAAGGGAACAAAAAACAGTGTGTCAATTATTTTGGAGAGCGGGAGCTTGTTGCTGATGAAGGGTACTACCCAAACCAATTGGCTGCACAGTTTACCAAAGAGTAAAAGGGTTCTGATGCCCCGGGTTAATCTTACGTTTCGCAGTTATGTCGCCGCAGAGCGGTAGCTGTTGAGATTCACAATTCAAACTTTACAGCCGATTTCTTTGTATACTTTTTAAACAATATCTTATGAAAGCCTTACAAAATCAATCAATTAGCAGAGATGGAGAAAACTTGAGCCCTTGGCAAGTGAATTTGGATAGCGAACGAGAAAGCCTTGGTCCGGTGGCTGAAGAAATATTTGACTGCATTGTTATTGGAGCTGGAATTACAGGTATCACAACAGGTCTTACTCTCAGGAATGCAGGCAAGAAAGTAATAATAGTTGATGCGCACAACTCAGGTTTTGGCACCACCGGAGGAACAAGTGCTCACATAAATACTTTTGCAGATACCACTTATAAAGAAGCAGAAAGTGCTTTTGGAGAGGACGGTGCAAAGTTATTCGCCGGAGCTATTAATTCCGGCTTTAAGATTATACAGAAGAATATTGAATCCTATAACGTACAGTGCGACTTTGAAACAAAGCCCGGCTATGTATATGCGGAGGATGAAGATCAAGTAAAGCAACTCGAGGATCTTTACGAAGGAACAGCGAATGTTAATGTTCCGATATCCTATGTGGATAAAATTCCTGTTCCTATACCTTTCAAAAAAGCAGTGTTGCTACCTGGCCAGGCCCAGTTTCATCCGCTAAAATATATTCAATCTTTACTTAAGGAGTATATTACGGCTGGGGGTATTATTGTAGAAGGGACAAAAATTGAAGATATAAAAACAGTAGGCGGAATTCATTCAGCTGTTTCAGGAAAGAAGATCTATAGATCTGAAAACATTATTTATGCTACTCATATTCCACCCGGAATTAATATATTTAGTTTTCGTTGTGCACCCTACCGCAGTTATGTTCTTGCGGTTAAATTGAAAAGCGGGGCATATCCGAACGCACTTGTTTACGATATGCAGGATCCCTATCATTATTTCAGAACACATGAAATAGAAGGAGAAGAACTTTTATTGATTGGAGGAAATGATCACAAAACCGGCCACGATGATCCTGAAAAAGCTTTTGACAATCTTGAAAAATATGTGCGAAAGCACTTCAATATTTCCTCTGTTAAATACAGATGGTCGTCGCAATATTACATTCCGGTAGATGGCTTGCCCTATGTAGGACAGATCCCATTCTACGCGCCGGGAATTTATTGCGCCACGGGTTATAATGGCAATGGGATGATGCTCAGCAGTGTATCGGCAGAAATTCTTGCTGACACTATATTGGGGAACCAACATCCTTATGCAGAATTGTTCAGTCCCAGCCGCATAAAACCGGTAGATGGCTTTACCGAATTTGTCAAAGAAAACGCTGACGTTGTTTACCACTTTATCGCCGACAGACTCTCCGTTCATGAAACAGATTCATTGAAGCGGCTTAAGCCCGGGACCGGAAAAGTTATCAAACTTGACGGAAGAAAGGTGGCAGCATATCGGGATGAACAGGGTAAAATACATGCTTTGAATCCTGTCTGTACTCACGCTGCTTGTATTGTAAATTGGAATGCTGAAGAAAAAAGCTGGGATTGTCCTTGTCACGGAGCCAGATATGATATTGAAGGCAGGGTTCTCAATGGCCCGGCGGAGAGGGATTTGGCGAAGATTGATTTAGAATAGAACAGGGCAAAAACTAGTTCACTCAAATCTTGTTATAAATTAAATACAATACTATAATGAACGAAAACGGAAATTATCCCAGAAATGACCAGGAAGGTCCGGATGGAGAAACACAACAGGGCAATGAATTGGATATGGGGAACAATTTAAGTATGGGGAGCGTAAGTGGTATAGGAATTTCGGATTTTAATCCGGAAGTAGATTCACCTGAAACCGAAGAACAGGAATACCGGGATGGAAGTGCAAATGGAGATGATCAGCGTTCGGATGATAATGGAATTAATCCTGCACCCTCCGGAGTTGATTTAAGAAAAACAGAGGTGAGGCTAGACTTTCATATTGAAAATGCCGATGAAGATAAATTAAACCCTTATCCGGACGAACTAAAACAGGACGATGATGATGAAGATGAAAAACAGTTCAAGCTGGATGATATCCCGAAGAAATAGAAAAATTTAAATTAAAACTATGGAACTTAAACAGCCTGTGTTAAAAGTCCTGAACCAGGTTTACGAACCTGACTCACTAATTGAAAAGCCGTTCAAAAAATATCAAATGGCGTTTAAGACTGATCAGGCAGGAAGGCCCATCATGTTATTTCTTGGACAGAAAGACCTCAATGGCAAAATCAAAGGCGAAAGATTTTCCAGGCGGCTAAAAACTGGTTCAGATGGGGAAATTATTAAAGATCATTGGGAACATAAAGGAAAATCGACATAAGCCAATCGCTATATTTGATATTTGACTATACTAAAAAAGGGAATATTGAAGACTTTCTCGCACAGGAATCTTGATTGGCAAAATATCTTTCCGGCAACTGTCAACTGCCTGAATGTAGTATATTTCAGTCTCCCTATCTCGCGAAGCAATTACAACTTTTGTATCACCCGCTTCCCGCTTAAATAATTCATATACTAGCTCAGGAGAATTATTGTCCCTCGATAAATGTGATAGCAGTAAATGGCTCATATTGGAGGGTTTACAGGAGGTGAATAATTCCAAAGCCTGACGATTCGATAAATGACCCTGACCTCCGCGAATTCTTTTCTTCAGAAAATAAGGATATCCCCCTTTGTCAAGCATTTCATCATCATAATTTGCTTCCAGAAATGCCGCATTACATTTTTTGAAATACCGGATCAGGTTTTCGCAGGGAAAGCCAATATCTGTAAAAACTCCTACGGTTACCCCCCGGCAGCTAACAATAAAACTATGAGGTTCTGAAGCATCATGAAGTTTAGGAAATGCAGTAATAAGCAGATCTCCTATGCTTATGCATTCGTGGGCATCAAATGAACGTACAAGTTCATCCTGCAAAGAGAGCCGCCCGCCAAGTCGTGTTCCTGGAGTTATATATATGGGCAATTGATATTTACGGGCAATTACTGGCAAACCGCATATATGATCTGAATGTTCATGAGAAATAAATATTGCCCTCACCTTTGTCATGGAAAGCCCCAGCCTGGCCATCCTCTTCTCAGTCTCCCGGCAATTCAATCCAACATCTACCAGTATTGCATCCTTGTCATTTGCCAGATAATAGCAATTTCCGTTACTACCCGAATTTAAGGAGGAAATGTGTAATGCCATGAACTAATCGCGAGTAAATTTCGTATCTTATTGAGTCGCAAAATTATTGAAAAAAAGTACTCAATATTTTAGCTGACTGTATATTCGTCTTAATAATTGTGTTAATTTACCCATTATATCGATATGAAATCATTCCAAATTAAATTTCTGACGTTACCCTTTTTATGCATTTTGGCACTCAATTCCTATTCACAGGGAAGAAAAGTCGTAAATTACACAGAGATCGGCGGATTAATTCATCAAAGTAACACTCTTGGAACTAACTCAGAATTTAATGCTTTCAGAACTCGAAGTGGTATCACGCGGGTAATCAATGAGAATTATGGATTAGGTCTGGCCCTTGGCACAGATAATTATAAAAAAAATGATGGAGCTACTTTTAACACACTTCCTATAACCATTAACGCAGCATATTTTTTTAATCCGGATTTGACTGGCTTTAAGGCAGATGTATATGGTGGTTATTCCATTAAGCTTTTTAACAATATTAACAGGGGCATTACCGCCGGAGCGGGCCTTTCATATTCTATATCAGTTAATAATAGTTTGAATCTGGGTTTGCAAACCGGCTATAATTATCAGGAAATTGATTTCCCATCGGGCTTTTTCAAGCAAAGTTTCACAATGGGTTCATATCGCATTGGTCTCGGAGTCACCTTTAAATAAATATAGACCCTGGTCTGTCAAAAACCGCTAACTTTTTCGTGGGTATCCTAACAAAATCCCAAAGGTGTTGTTAAGTTTAAAATCTTATATCTATGCAAAAACGCATCCTTGTGATCGATAATGACCAGGATATTCTCGAGGCGGTTGAAGCGGCTCTTTCGTTGGAAAACTATTCAGTTGATACAAGCCCTATTGTCGAAGACATATTTCAGATGATACATGATAAAAACCCTGATCTGATATTGATCGACTACCTGCTTTTTGGAATCAATGGCGGTGAACTTTGCCATATGATAAAAAACGAACCCAGCACTTCACATCTTCCAGTTATTATTTTTTCGGGCTACCCAAAGGTTATCCAATCACTCGGTACTTATGAATGCGACGCGTTTATCAGCAAGCCTTTCGATCTGAAGAATTTTATGGCGGTTATTAAAGAGTGTTTGGCTAAAGGAGTCAAGGAGTCAACCGATGATTAAAAGGATTTAAATGTTATTAACGAGCTTGAATTAGTTAATTTCTATGTCCATATGGCAATTTCCAAACTTTCTGGTTTAGAACAGGTGACAGGCGTTATAGGAAACCTTTTAAGGCTTTTTGCCGGGGGCTGAATCGCACGTTAGAGTCAAAGAACATACCCTTCGAAAAGCGATTGCTGACTGGTCTGCAAGGGTCTACAAATAGTATCTGCTTTGGTGCATTTTGCTCCGTAAATAGCAACACAACTCCTGCCAAAAAAACCTGAATACAGCGGAAACCGGCCTGCGGGAAATGCCTGGAAAGTTTACATTTCAACTCATCAAACTAAACTCTGTATGAAACTTCCCCCGAACAATATTTTCAGTAATTTTGGACTTCCTTTTTGAAATACACAATTATGCCCAACAAAAAATATAAAGTAGCGGTTGTACAGGTTAGCTTGAACGATATTCCTCAAAATAATCTGAAGAAATGCCTTAAGTGGGTGAGGGATGCGGCACTGCAGGGAGCAGAAGTAATTTGTATTCCTGAACTCTACAGTTCGCACTATTTCTGCCAGGATGAGGATACTAATGCCTTCGCCCTGGCAGAGCCATTATACAGCACTTCATTTACTGCATTTAGTGCGCTGGCAAAGGAACTGGGTATTGTTGTTATCGTCCCTTTCTTTGAGAAAAGGATGGCAGGTATTTACCATAACAGCGCTTATATTATTAACACGGACGGCACTGAGGCGGGGCTTTACCGAAAAATGCACATCCCCGACGATCCGCATTTTTACGAAAAATTTTATTTTACACCAGGGGATATTGGCTTTAAAACTTTTCCCACTAATAAAGGAAATATCGGAACGCTGATTTGCTGGGATCAGTGGTATCCTGAAGCCGCACGTTTAACGGCACTGCAAGGCGCAGAGGTTCTCTTTTATCCTACGGCAATTGGATGGCATCCTAAAGAAAAAGATGAATATGGTGAGAAACAGCAGAACGCCTGGATGACGGTCATGAAAGGCCATGCTGTTGCCAACGGCGTTTATGTAGCGGCGGCTAACCGAATCGGCCTGGAACAATACGTTCCTGGAACTGACGGAATCCAATTTTGGGGATCGTCATTTATTTGCGGACCGCAGGGCGAAATCCTTGCACAAGCTTCAGAAGATAAAGAGGAAATTCTTATTGCAGAAATTGATCTTGACCTGCAAGAAAATGTAAGGCAGAATTGGCCGTTCTTTAGGGATCGCAGAATCGACTCCTACGAAGATCTTACTAAAAGAGCCCGTTGATATGAAATCTTCAAACAGAAGGTTTCCTGCAGAATGGGAAGAGCAGCAAGGTATTTTACTTTGTTTTCCTCACAGCGGGAAAGACTGGCCGGGAAAGTATGACGCTATTAAGTGGGATTTTGTTGAGTACATCAAAAAGATCAGTTTATATGAACAGGTTTTTTTAATTGTAGCTGATACAAAACAACAGAATAACGTAACTGAAATGCTGGGCGCAGCTCATGTAGATCTTCAAAAGGTTCGTTTTATAACCCATAAAACCAACAGAAGCTGGATGCGGGATTCAGGCCCGATCATTGTAAAAAATGGCGATCAACGGGAAGTTTTGAATTTCAATTTCAACGGTTGGGCTAAATACAAAAATTATCAGCTCGACAAGCATGTTCCGGCGAAAGTGGCTGCAGCTCTAAAGCTTCCTTTGACCCAGGTAATCTACGAAGGAAGTCCGGTTGTCCTCGAAGGCGGAGCGATCGATGTCAATGGAAAAGGAACCCTGTTAACTTCAGAGGAGTGCCTGATGCATCCGAGTATCCAGGTTAGGAATGCGGGATTTACTAAAGCTGATTATGAAGCAGTTTTTAAGGAATACCTTGGAATAACGAATGTGATTTGGCTCGGCGATGGTATTGAAGGAGATGATACCCATGGACATATTGATGATCTTTGCCGGTTTGTAAATGAGGATACAATAGTCGCAGTTGTTGAATCTGATGCAAATTCTTCTAATTACAAAGCACTTCAAGATAATTTTAAGATATTACAAAACGCCAGGCTCGAAAACGGACAAAAGCCAAAAATCGTTACCCTTCCTATGCCCCAAAAACTGGAGTTCGAAAATCTTAGTCTTCCAGCGAGCTATGCAAACTTTCTGATCTTAAATAATTGTGTTTTAGTTCCAACATTCAACGATCCGAACGACAGACACGCACTCAATATTATTGCAGATTGTTTCCCCGGACGGGAAGTCATTCCTGTTTGTGCGATTGACTTAATATGGGGGTTTGGCACGCTTCATTGTTTGAGTCAACAGATACCGCTTTAGAGCCAGGAACCAAGAACCAAGAGTCAGGACTAGGTCACCCCCCACAACTATTGAGAAATTTAAATTAATGAAACCCCAATCTTGATTCCTGATTCCTGGCTCTTGGTTCTCACAAAAGCAAACTATCAATCCTATGCGCATGGACAATATTCTCGCAAGGCGACCAAGTGAAAATTGTGAAAATACCGTCCTGAGAAGCCACAAGTGCAATAGCGTCTTTTTGGTCGTGGACAAATTGTGCAGCCGACATGTGCCTTGTTCCTCCGCTCATTGCCGGATTTACGATGACACCATCACCTCCAATTATAGGTTCAGTGATCAGCACACGCTCAACCCGGGAACTGCCTTCAGTGCGGCCAATCTTTGCTCCAAAAGCGAGTACTTCATGTTTATCCGTAATAACGGTTGCCCCATCAATAGCTGTGAGTCCCGCAATGCTGTCTATTTCCCGGCTCAATTCTCCCTGCCAGATTCCATTACTCCAATTTTTAATATCCTGTCTCATCAGATCGGAAAGCCCTGAAAATGCTGGAGAAATCGAATATTTTATTGGATGAATAATTGAATCTCGCCATGAATCACTGCCGGAAGGCACTACCAGTAATGAGCCGCCGTGTTTGTGAGCTCTCATAGACGTAGCAATCTGTATCAGTACGTTGACGGAATTGTTTGGTGAGGCAGATGTGAATCCCAGAAGGGAGGTCAGTAATACAGGGCAATCCGGAAGATTTCGGCTATCCTCATCAACAACTTTGATTTGGTCGCCTGTTAAAACAACAATATTTGTAAACTTTCCAAACCCATTAGATCGGCGATGTTTAATGACCAAAAGCCCTGGCTCCGATACATCGAGAACAAAGCAGTAATTCGGAATTTTATGAGTGGTTCCCCATATATATAAACCGTCCTGATCATACCAAACGCCGAGATGAACACCAGGCCGTTCAACTCCGGGACCGAGTTTTGTAAGGACGTTTGGACTGAATGTTAGCTTATGCTCAAAACGCAGAGGGAAGCCCGCTTGTTCAGGCGACAAGAACGCGATGGAAACCTTAGGCGAATTTCCTTCCTCCCTTCTTAAGCTTGCCCAAAATGCAGTATCTAAGATCTGTTCAACATGATGTGCAGAAGGAACCGATGCTATATCTTCTTCCCCTTTTTCTACAGCTCTGTCAAGATGCTGTGAGAAAATATTAACTACTGTATCGGCCACAGAAGCAGCAGCTTTATAGGTAGATCCCTCGGAAATATTTTTTAGCTGAGTCATGCAATAATTTTTAAAGCGGCTGATTTATGTTCTAATATACACTTCATATTTTTTGATTTGTAACTCGGAAAGTATCTTATAAGATTTCACTCTAGCATGATGATCGTGGATCATACCTGCTATCATAATCTCATCAACACGGGTATCATCGGCGAAAGCCTGAATCTTTGTTTTTATCGTTTCTGCACAACCAATAAAAGTATAGCTTAACATCTGCTTTACCGCGTTTCGTTCGGCTTCATTCCAAACAGAATCCATATTATCAACCGGGGGTTGAAGTGTTGTTCTGGTCCCTTTAATGATGTTCAGGAAAGCCATATACAGAGATGTTGCTAAACGCTGAGCCTCTTCATCCGAATCAGCGGCAATCACATTTACGCAAGCCATAGCGTACGGTTCTTGCAGCACCTCGGAAGGTCTAAAGCTTTCTCTATAAACTTGTAAAGCAGTAAAAAGGAGATTTGGAGCAAAATGGCTTGCAAATGAGAAAGGCAGACCCAGAATACCCGCTAGTTGCGCGCTGTAGGTGCTCGAACCCAAAAGCCAAATGGGAATATCCAGTCCTTCCCCGGGAATAGCTCGTACACCAGCGCCTGAATTCTCTGCAGACAGATATTCCCTAAGCTCGGCTAAGTTCTGAGCGAAATCTTCGCCTGCACCATCCAGATTTCGGCGTAACGCCATCGCCGTAAGCAGGTCTGTTCCAGGGGCACGCCCAAGACCAAGATCGATTCGTCCGGGAAATAAAGATTCAAGAGTTCCAAACTGCTCCGCAATTACTAATGGCGAATGGTTTGGCAACATAATACCCCCGGAACCAACCCGTATTTTAGAAGTTCCGCCCGCTACATGCGAAATGAGGATCGAAGTAGCCGAACTTGCAATGCCCGCCATATTGTGATGTTCAGCCATCCAATAGCGCCTATATCCAAAACGCTCAGCATTTTGAGCCAGATCCAGTGTATTTTTAAAAGAATCGGCGGGGGTTTTGCCGGAAACCACCGGTACCAAATCCAAAACAGATAAAGGCAGGGGCCTCCGATCTTCAGAAATATTTACCATTTTACCTCACAATTGACCTGAAAAAATACTTCAGGAATATTTGATAAAATTAAGATTTCGGCAATTAAAAGCTTTATCGGGCTATAATTTGAAAGTCAAAATAAACCCCTCTGATTGTCAAATTTTAGAGGGGAACTCCGGTTTTTCGTTGACGGAAAATCCACAAGTATTTAATATATTACATCCAGAGATTTTATTTAGCAGATATTTGTCGGAATGAATCTTCTTACAGACTTCGAGAACTGACTTCTAATAATTTACACTAAACTTATATTTTTACTTTGCCATATTAGCTAAACATGAAATTTAAAATCCTTGTAATCTCCTCAATAATCATTTCCTCGTTGTCGGTTACAGCTCAGCAGAAAAAATCACAAGCACCCATACAAAGCGGAGCATTGGCAAGGCCAAAGCTGGTGGTTGGCATTATGGTGGACCAAATGCGGTGGGACTTTTTGTACCGCTTTTATGACCGTTATGGAAATGGAGGTTTTAAGAGGATGCTTAATGAAGGCTTTTCTGTAGAGAATACCTATATCGATTATCTTCCAAGTGTTACAGGTGCGGGTCATACTACCGTATACACTGGTTCAGTTCCTGCAATTCATGGCATTGCTGGAAATGATTTTATCCTCCAGGCGACTGGCAGAACCGTGTATTGTGTCGAAGACAGCACCGTATCAACGGTGGGAAGCGGTAGTGTTGACGCGGGGCAGATGTCGCCACGCAATATGCTGACCACTACTATGACAGATGAGCTTCGGATGGCTACAAATTTCCGTTCGAAAGTAATTGCTATTGCTTCAAAGGACCGGGGAAGCATCCTACCTGGCGGACATAGCGCAAATGCTGCCTACTGGTATGATGGTACATCTGGAAACTGGATAACCAGCACCTATTACATGAATGCCCTCCCTGTATGGGTCAGTGATTTTAACGCACAAAAATATCCGGAAAAATACCTCAAACAGGACTGGAACACATTGTATCCGATTAATACTTATGTGCAAAGTACAAAAGACGATTCTCCGTACGAAGGAAAATTTGCGGGAACGGATAGCCCCACTTTTCCTGTAAAAACATCGGCGATGATTGGGCGCGGCTTGGGAGTCATAACCAGTACACCTTATGGCAGCAGCTTAACCCTCGATTTGGCAAGAGCTGCTGTCGAAAATGAACAGCTGGGAGCAGATGCAATTACCGACTTTCTTGCAATCAGTGTATCAACCCCAGATTATGTTGGCCATCAGTTCGGGCCCAATTCAATTGAAGTTGAAGACACGTACCTCAGGCTAGACCGTGACATGGCCACCTTTTTTACTTATTTGGATTCAAAAGTTGGCAAGGGTAATTACACTGTGTTTCTTACGGCAGATCATGCCGTACAACACAATGCGAATTATATGATTGGCAGCAAAATCCAGGCGGGTATTTTTCAAAGCGCAGCAGTTATGCAGGAGTTGAATATAGCATTGGAGAATGAATTTAAAGTAAAAAATGCCGTTCGAAGCTTCAGTAACTACAATGTAAGCCTGAACTATCCTGCAATGGAATCCGCCAAGACTAATCTGGCTGACATCAAAAAAAGAATTATTGAATTTCTTCAAAAAAAGGAGGGGGTTGCCTTTGTCGTCGATATGGAGGAGGCGCAAACTGTCAATATCCCGCATAATTATCGCGAACGCATTATCAATGGCTATAATCGTGAGCGAAGCGGAGTAATTCAGATTGTGCTGAAGCCCGCGTGGTATTCTGGCTCAGGCCCGACAGGTGCTACGCATGGAACTCTAAGTCCCGACGATACTCATATTCCATTTGTATTGATGGGATGGGGAATCAAACAAGGGAAAACGAATGTTCCGTATAATATGTCAGACATCGCCCCCACCATCAGTGGTCTTCTGAGGATTCAGGAGCCTAATGGGAACATTGGGAGAGCAGTGAATGAGGCTTTGAAATAAACAAAATTTACTAAATCAATTTATTAAATTAACTATGGCCTTTTAAATGACTACACCATTTACCTTGCTCTGTATACGGTCTGCACTTGTGCCAGTCATTATAGGCATCCTGATTAATACCGGATGCAAGGTTTATTCTGCTTTTTATGTAAAACCAGTCGATATAAATCGTACCTGGGCTGTATATAAGGCAGACAGTGAGGGTACAGCGTACTCTCTATTAGAACAGGTGAATATCGGAAATGTGAGTCAGCTTGGGTTAGCATGGACTTATAAGTTTAATGACGCTCCGCAAAATTCTAGAGGGGGGAACAGCGAGAGTAATCCTATCATAATTGACGGTGTAATGTTTACTATGTCGGCAAGACACCGTGTGTATGCTTTAAATGCCGCCACCGGCGAACACATTTGGTCCTTCGATCCCTTTAACGGTGCTGCCGGCGGTGGAGTTGGAAGAGGTGTAACCTACTATGAAGATGGGTCTGATAAAAGAATAATGTTCACTGGAGGCGACCAGCTTTTCTCAGTTAATGCAGCGACAGGAGAACTCATAACAAGTTTCGGCAATGGCGGAAAAGTCAGTATGAACATTGGTATGCGTGGTGATCCGGACAAAATATCCGTCATTCCTACCACGCCCGGTACTATTTACAAAGACCTATACATCATAGGTAATGAGGTTTCAGAATTATATGGTGCTGAACCCGGACATATACGCGCATATAATGTAAAGACAGGTGCATTGGTTTGGACATTTCACACCGTTCCCCAACCCGGAGCGGTAGGTTATGATACATGGCCAAAAGATGCCTGGAAATACGTTGGGGGTGCGAACAGCTGGGGCGGAATGACGCTTGATGAAAAACGTGGAATGATTTTTCTTTCCACTGGCTCCCCTACTTACGATTATTATGGAAAAGACAGGGTTGGTAATAATCTCTTTGGTAATTCTGTAGTCGCACTGGACGCACGTACGGGCAAATATATATGGCATTTTCAAACCATACATCATGATCTTTGGGATTATGATCTTCCCGCAGCTCCGAATCTGATTACAGTAATTCACAATAAGAAGAAAATAGACGCAATAGCGCAAACCTCAAAGCTTGGTTATATCTACACCTTTAATAGGGATACTGGTGAGCCGCTGTGGCCAATCGAAGAACGACCGGTTCCTGCTTCTGACATTCCCGGTGAAGTTACTTCATCGACTCAGCCTTTCCCAACCAAACCCAAGCCGTATGCGCGGCAAATAATTACCGAAGCTGATATTGCCTATTATTCCCAGGCATCTCACGATACGCTGATGAAACGGTTCAGATCGTTCAGATATGAAGGGCCTTTCACCCCCCCTTCTATCAAAGGGACCTTTATGATGCCCGGCAGTCGTGGGGGCTCCAGCTGGGGCGGCGGAGCGGTCGATCCTTTTAAAGGAATCATTTATGTTAAATCCAATGATTCGCCTGAAATCGCTACGATGAAAAAAGTCGTACAGAACGAAACTGCCAACCTGGGCGTTTATGCCCAGGGGAAGGCTTTATACAATACCTACTGCGTAGCATGCCATATGCCGGATAGGAATGGCGATGAATCCGGAAATCCCTCACTTTTAGCTATTGAAACAAGATTAAGTAAAGAAGATGCTTTAAACAAGATAAAAAGAGGTGGTGGAAAAATGCCTTCGTTCGCAAGTGTTATTTCTGGTAAAGAGGATGCGATAATTTCTTTTCTTTTTGATAAGGAATCCGCTGCGCCCCGTCCCGACCGAGAGCAGAGCTTCCTCAGGGAGATCGAAGTTAACATTGCAGCTAATAAGATCGCTGAAAAAATAGAAGACGATAAGTATTTAAATCTTACTGCTTATGGGCAGTTCAATGACAACGAAAGACGGCAAGGGATTAAACCTCCATTTGGGCAATTACACGCCATTAATTTAAATACAGGTGAGTTCGAGTGGACGGTAACTCTAGGTAATAGCCAGGAAAGTCAGTTACCTGGCGCAGCTGAAACCGGATCAAGCGGTTCAGCAGGTCCGCTTGTAACTAAAGGAGGCATGTTATTTATCGGTAGTACACGGGATCGTAAGTTTCGTGCAATTGATCAGAAAACAGGAAAAACGGTTTGGGAATATATACTTCCAGGAGTAGCTAATGCCAACCCAAGTACCTATTGGAGTAACGGTAGACAATATATCGCTATCAGTGTGGGAGGCGATGTTGCTAACCCGGCCGGATATATGATGGCTTTTGCACTACCTGAATCATGTTATTAAAGATGTTTGTTCATCAACACACCTGGACAGCGATAGATCTTGATTAGTAAATATTCGCAGGAAAACATTTATCCTGCGCTATCTGGTAATATTGACTACAAGCTTTATTTAAATCTATATTAAATATATGACGTTCAATTATTCGTTTGCAGTCAGAATTCTTTTCGCTGCTTTGTTTTTAAATGTGCCCCTATCGTATGCACAAAACAATCCTGTGCCCAAGCCATTGATCCCACCAAAAGCTTTGCGACCGGATATCAGAGTAGAGTATGTAATGGCTGTAGCCCCGAAATCTGTGCGTATCCTTTACGACGAATCGACCGGGCATGCCTACTTTACCTGCTATGATGGCGAAGTTTATCAGATAAAAAACCTGCTAAGCAAGAATCCGGTGGCAGTTAGAATTCTGAATGTAGAAGATCATAGCATCCCTCGTTTACAGGGGGGTGCCATCTATAAAAATACCCTGTTTTTAACCGGCAATACGAAAGTGAATAATGGCTTAGGCAATAAGGGGAGAATGGTTCGCTACGATTTAAGCGGAAAAGGCAAGCCTGCCATGTCGGTTGTGTTTAACACGGTTGAGTACGGCACGAATCGTACTGTATTTGATCATGGGTGGAATGCTTTAGAAATCAGTCCTGACGGCCAATACATCTTTGTAAATAGCGGCGCCCGTACTGACCACGGTGAGGTTCAGGATAATAATGGTGCCTGGCCAAATGCAAGGAACGGGGCACTTACCGCCAATGTATTCAGGATTCCGATTGACTCGAAGGACCTTGTTCTGCTGGATGACGAAGCAAAACTCAAAGCGGGGGGTTATATTTATGCAGAAGGAATTCGGAACGCCTACGATATAGGCTTCGACGGCAAAGGGAATTTATTTGGGGTATCCAATTCCTCAGACTACGATCATAATGAAGATATGTTCTGGATAAGAGAGGGCCGCCACTATGGTTTCCCATGGGTAATTGGCGGCATCGAAAATCCACAACAATATCCTGATTGGATTCCCAACCCTGATACAGATCCTTTCATTCCCCGCAGTGCTCACGCCTGGGCCGTAAGGTATTTTAGAAACGATCCCAATTTTCCTAAAATACCAGCCGGTGTTAAGTTTTCGCCGGGAATTCAAAACCTCGGACCGGATGCTAACGAGTACCGTGGCCATTCCGGGAAGATCCTGGATGGGGATCAAACCGGTGTTACTGTGAGCACTTTCACACCGCATAGCTCTCCACTTGCCTTATTCTTCGACAAAAAAAGTGCCCTGTCAAAAGATTTTAGGGGCGATGGATTTACCATCCGTTATTCGCTTGGATCACGCGCAGTTATGATGAAACCTTTCACAGAGCAAGGAGCTGATCTTCTCCATCTGGATCTCTCATACGATAAAATGACCGACAACTACTTTGTTAAGACAACGCGCATTGTAGAAGGCTTTAATGCTGCCACGGATGCTGTGCTGATCGGTAACACTGCCTATGTTATTGAGTACGGGGCTATGGGTGGTAATATATGGAAGATCATTTTTCCTAAATAATTAAACTGTGACGCCGCAAATACGGGTTCAAAAACCAATAAATCCAAATGAAAAAACTATCACTTGCCCTACTCGCAAATTGCTTTCTTGTCTTTGCAAGTTATGCACAAACGTATAGCATTGTAATACAAGGAGGTCATGTTATTGATCCAAAAAACAATATCAATGAGATAATGGACATTGCTATCAATGGCGACAAGATAGTACGCGTTGCCAAAAAAATTGACGCCAAGTCTGCAACCCAAATTGTCAACGCCGCCGGCCTGTATGTAACACCGGGACTGATCGATATCCACTCGCACAATTTTCATGGTATACGAGCCGGTGATCCAGTTCCTGATGGATTTACATTCAGAACAGGAATAACGACCACTGTTGATGCGGGAAGTTCAGGGTGGAAGTCATTTCCACGGTTTAAGGCTGAGACTATTGACAGATCGGAAACGCGTGTTCTTTCATGGCTGAATATTGTTGGAGAAGGATATAAGGGAGGTCAATTCGAGCAGGATAATGGAGACATGGATTCAAATCTTACCGCAGAGTTCGCGATAAAAAACAAAGACTATATAGTTGGTATTAAAACTGCACATTATAACCGCCCAGACTGGGTAGCTGTTGACAGAGCAGTTGGCGCGGGAAAGATTGCCAACATCCCTGTTATGGTTGATTTCGGGGGTACAGTGCCGGCACATTCGATTGAGGAATTATTTTTCAAACACCTCCGTCCGGGCGATATTTTCACGCATTGTTTTGCCGAACTTGGTGATTCCAGAGAATCTCTCGTGGATCCTAAAACAAAAAAGATCAAACCATTTGTGGTTGAAGCGCAAAAAAGAGGTATTGTTTTCGATGTGGGTTTTGGCGGAATAAGCTTTGCATATTCACAAGCCATTCCGGCACTTCAGCAAGGATTTTATCCAAATTCCATCAGCACTGATATGAATAAAGGGGCTACTAATGGTGCGATGAAGAATTTATTGGACGTCATGTCTAAATTTATTGCCATGGGTATGGATCTTCCTTCGGTTATTAAAGCTACAACACAAAATCCCGCTAAGGAAATTAACAGGGAAGACCTTGGAACTTTGTCGGTAGGATCCATTGCCGACGTTTCAGTATTCAACATGCGTGAAGGCAAGTTTGGCTTTTGGGATCATACTGGCTATAAAATGGATGCAACAAAGAAATTGGAATGCGAACTTACTTTAAGGGCGGGCAAAGTTGTTTACAATCTTAATGGGATAACGACTCCGGTAGTTTACCGCTAAAAGATGTATTTCTCATTGTAATTTTCTCATTGGCTTTACATATTTCCAATACTATATATTACATTCAGGCCTGAGTAATTAATATGATGAACATTTTCAACACAAAATATCTTTATTTCGCTGCCTTGCTGATCTTTAGCCGTTGCAGCCTGGCACAAACTGACAAAAGCAGAATTGATTTCGAAACATATAATCCCCCTTCTTCGCTGGTTGTGCCGGAGCATGTGATCACCCGTGCGAAATTTCCTTTTATTGATGTTCACAATCACCAGAATAATATGGGTTCTCAAAATCTTGGAAACCTGCTTTCTGAAATGGACAAGCTCAATATGCGGGTAATGGTCAACCTGAGCGGAAGGGGTGGTGAGTATCTTGCCTCCGCAGTTAAACATGTTTCTCAAACGACACCGAACCGCCTGGTGATCTTTACCAATATTTCATTTGATGGGGTTGGGCAGGAAGGATGGATCCAAAAAGCAGTTAAACAGCTCGAAGATGATGTTAAAGTCGGTGCAAAAGGACTTAAAATATTTAAAAGCCTTGGATTTTCCGTTAAGGATCAAAGCGGTAAAGTAATAGCTGTGGATGATGCAAGGCTCGATCCTATATGGGCAAAATGCGCTCAGCTGGGTATACCCGTATTGATCCACACCGCCGATCCAAAGCAATTTTGGGACAAGCCCGATGCAAATAATGAACGCTGGCTGGAACTTCTTACGCAAACTGGCAGAAACCGCAGCAGTTCGGATGGCTATTCATGGGAACAGCTTATTCAACAACAGCATAATCTGGTTAAGAAACATGCCAGGACCACCTTCATCATTGCACATTTCGGATGGTTTGCAAACAACCTGGATCATCTCGGGAAATTACTTGACACTTACCCGAACTTTAATGTGGAGTTTGGAGCAATCATCGCAGAATTAGGACGTCAGCCCAGGCGGGCAAAGCAGTTTTTCGATACATATCAGGATCGCATACTTTTTGGCAAGGATAGCTGGGTACCCAGCGAATATGCTACCTATTTCCGGGTGCTTGAAACAGAAGACGAATATTTTCCTTACCATAAAAAGTATCATGCTTATTGGAAAATGTATGGGCTTGGCCTCAGCGATCAGATATTAAAGAAAGTCTATTATAAAAATGCACTTCGTATTATC
>NZ_JBKJUM010000142.1:0-36672 GCF_046590655.1 Daejeonella sp. | reverse complement strand
AGGCTTGGCAGCAGGAACTTATAATGTTACTGTAACTGATGCGAACAACTGTACATCAACAGCATCGATTACAATAGCTCAGCCGGCAGCTGCTTTCGCACTGAGTTCTACTAAAACTGATGTTCTTTGCTTCGGCACTTCAACGGGAGCAATCAACTTAAGTGTTACCGGTGGAACCTCTCCTTATACTTACGCCTGGACTGGCGGCATAACCACAGAAGACCTGGCTGGCCTTGGAGCCGGAACATACAACGTGACGGTAACCGACGCGAACAGTTGCACAACCACGGCATCAGTTATAATATCTCAGCCTGAAAGTGCTCTTGCATTAACTAATTCTAAAACTGATGTACTTTGTTTCGGTACATCAACAGGCTCAATAAACCTCTCATCTAGTGGTGGAACAGCTCCTTACACCTATGCGTGGACTGACGGTATTTTCACGGAAGACCTTTCTAACCTTTCAGCCGGAACCTATTATGCCACAGTGACGGACGCGAAAGGTTGTACAGCAACTACATCAATAACTATAAAAAAGCCTGCTGCGTTATTGGCCCTAACTTTTCAAAAAACAGATATTACTTGCTATGGCACATTAACGGGTGCAATTAATTTAAGCGTTTCTGGTGGAATCGCACCTTATAAATACGTATGGACTGGAGATAAAACAGTCGAAGATCTTTCCGGGCTTGCCGCGGGAGAATATAATGTATATGTTACCGACGCAAATAATTGCAAAGTAACTGCTTCAATTACCATTTTCCAACCGACAATTGCGTTAACCATCAGCTCCATAAGATCGGATATACTTTGCTTTGGGAGCTCAACAGGTTTAATTGATTTAAAGGTAACAGGCGGCAATGCGCCCTACACATATTCCTGGAACAATGGTAAAACAACAGAGGACCTAGCAAACCTGGTGGCGGGAAACTATACAGTTACTGTAACTGATTCAAAAGGATGTTCAGCTAAATCAACAATCGTTATATCACAGCCAATTGCAATCGAGGTTACGGCTTCAAAGTCGAATGTGTCGTGCAATGGTGCCAACAATGGTGCAATCTCTCTGAATATTAAAGGTGGTACAGCGCCATTTACTTATAAGTGGAATACCGGTCAGATCACAAAAGATTTGACTGGCATCCCAACTGGAAGCTATAAAGTTATCGTTACAGACGCGGGGAATTGTTCAGTAAGTGCAGAGGTCCTCATAACTCAGCCCGAACCTTTAAAAGTAATCCTGACCGTGAAAAACTCAGGCTGTCTTAATTCCGGCGGCACAGTTTCAAGTAAAATCACTGGGGGCATCACACCATACAAGATATCGTGGGCAGGCAACTCCACGTTATCTGCTTCAGAAATCAATAATGTGAAGGCTGGAATTTACGAAATGACGGTTACGGATGCACTAGGGTGCACTATCAGTGTTAAAGCTGAAATTAAACAATCTGCCTGTGCTCCGTTAGCACAAAATGATATATTCGAAGTTGATCAGAATAAAATGCTTTTGGGAGATGTCGCTCCAAACGACAGCAATTCCCAGCCCGATAAGTTAACATTCACAAAACTTACGAATCCTAATAATGGAAAAATAACATTTGAAACCGATGGTAAATTTACCTTCATTCCCGATAACGGTTACGCAGGAAACGTTGAATTCTCCTATCAAATTTGCAATTCTTCGGGAGGATGTGATACGGCAAAAGTTTCAATAAACATTAAAGCCTTAGTAATCGTAAACCTTACTCCTGAGTTGTCCTCAGTTTGGGAAGGAAGAAAAACCTCAGTAACTGCTAGATTAACGAAGCCGGTTAGTGAAGATGTTACCATCACCGTTGAATATAGCGGAAAGGCTGAAAAGGATAGAGATTATCTTGTTATCGACCAATATATGAGTCTTAAAATCCCTAAAGGTTCTTTATCAACAACTGAGAAAATGACTTTTGCTGCCCTAAACGATGCGTTTAAGGAAGGCGACGAGGACATAATATTAAGAATTAAGACTATCTCAAACCCAAATGTAAGTGTTGGAAGTGGTGCAGTAATTATAATTAACGATGTATATCCGCCTCCTCCACCAACTGATGAGCCGCAAGATGAGCCAATAAACGCTGAAATTCTTCCGGATGCACTTATGTCACCCAACGGTGACGGCAACGGAAACGAGGCATTTAAGATTCAAAATATAGAATTTTTTCCTGACAATGAAGTTCTTATATTCAATCGTTGGGGAAATGCATTGTTCGCAATTAAAAATTACAATAACAGTGACCGGAATTTCAAAGGCTTTGCTAATAAAGGCCTACTTGTAAGCTCTGATCTGCCTCTCAGTGACGGAGTATATTTCTATATAGTCACAACTTATCAAACCGCCGGCCTAGACCGAAAGAAGCAGGTTAACAAGGGATATCTCATTTTAAAACGGTAGCAAACATTTTTACCCGCAAGTCTGTTTAATATGAATGGATATAAATAGATGCTGTTCTCGGTTTGGATATCAGGGACAAACGGGTAAATTAGCATTCGGACGCCGCTAAAATTAAGGCTAAATCAAAGAATCTTCCTTTTACCCATAGCATTTCGATTTATACGTTTTCCATTCAGCATTATTACCGATATTTGAAAAAAATAGATCAGATGAAAATGAGACTTATTATTCCCGGATTAATTGTAGCTATAGCGTTTAGTGCATGTAATCAATCAGCTAAAACAATAGGATCGGATACTGCTGATTCAACATCTGTTGGCACTCCGCCAACAGCAGACCTGAAAGATGAACATACCCAAAAAGTTTATAATTCGTATTTGAAGTTGAAAGATGTATTGGTCGCTTCGGACTCTTCGGGTGCCAGTGAGGCGGGGAAAGAATTAGCTGTGGCTCTGGGAGCAATTAAGGGCTGCGAAAATACTTCAACTTTAGCTACTAAAATTTCCGCGTCTGCGGACTTGAAAACACAGCGGACTCATTTTACGGCATTAAGCTCAGATATAGTAGACTTGATGAAACATACGGATGTAAATTCCGGCGCATTGTACGTTCAGTTTTGCCCAATGGCCAACGAAGGTGCTGGAGGATATTGGTTGGCAGCGGAAAAAGAAGTTAGAAATCCTTATTATGGTGATGAAATGCTCAATTGTGGCGAAGTAAAAGAAACCATTGGTATTGGTAAAAATTAATAATACTAATTTGTAGCTTCTTCTGGAGAAAGGTAAAATGACTTTTAACAAATTCAATTTTATACTTTGATAATCGGTGACAACTCATTCTCAATAAAAAAAATATTGCAAAAGCTTAAGCCAATTTGCCACATAAGCGAGCATAATTATTAGTTTTGTCTAATAACTATTAGAAACCATATGTCTGAATCCGCTTCCTTAAAAATAGGAAATAAAACGTACGATTTACCAATAATAGAAGGTACTGAAGGCGAAAGAGCAATTGATATTTCGAAACTTCGCGATCAAAGCGGGTTTGTTACTCTTGATTCCGGTTACAAAAATACTGGCGCCACAAAAAGTGCTATCACTTTTCTTGATGGTGAAGAAGGTGTCCTAAAATACAGAGGCTATGCCATAGAAGAGCTTGCAGAAAAATCAACTTTTCTTGAAGTCGCTTATTTACTGATATACGGGGATTTGCCAACTCAAGTCCAACTAGACTCATTTCAGAATGATATCTCAAAGCACACACTCGTTCATGAGGATATGAAGAAATTCTTTGATGGATTTCCTTCTAAATCCCATCCGATGGGTCAGTTGTCTTCATTGATCTGCTCATTGTCTGCGTTTTATCCAGAGTCCTTAAATTCTGTACAAACTGCTGAAGAACAAAACCAAACTATTATTAAGCTTCTTGCGAAGATGACAACGGTTGTTTCGTGGATTTATAAGAAATCTTTGGGACACCCGGTAATTTATCCCCAGAACAAGCTGGGATACGTAAGCAATTTTCTAAACATGACCTTTGGTCAGCGGACTGAAGACGTGGAGATCGATCCTGTTTTTAGTTCGGCTATGAATGTATTATTCATCCTTCACGCCGATCATGAACAAAACTGCTCTACATCAACTGTGCGAATGGTGGGTTCATCAGAATGTAATCTTTACGCATCAATTTCAGCAGGAATTTCCGCCTTATGGGGACCGCTACACGGTGGCGCAAATCAGGCCGTAATAGAAATGCTGGAACAGATTAAGAATGATGGTGGCGATACTGATAAATGGATAAATAAAGCAAAAGATAAGAACGATTCTTTCCGGTTGATGGGATTTGGCCATCGCGTTTACAAGAACTTTGATCCGCGGGCAAAAATCATCAAAAAGGCTTGTGACGATGTGTTGGACAAATTGGGAATAGATGATCCGGTTCTCGATATTGCTAAGAAACTTGAAGCTGCTGCATTGAGCGATTCTTATTTCATTGAGCGTAAATTATATCCAAACGTAGATTTCTATTCTGGTATTATTTATCGCGCGCTGGGATTCCCAACTGATATGTTTACTGTGCTATTTGCCCTGGGCCGTTTGCCGGGATGGATTGGTCAGTGGAAAGAAATGCGTGAAAATAAAGAACCAATTGGTCGTCCACGGCAAATTTATATCGGTGAAACACTACGAGATTACATCGAAATAAAAAACAGAAATTAATATGCAAACCGGCTCTTTCGCCGGTTTTTTAGCTCAATTAGATTAAAAATAGAGATTTACGCGATAATTAATTTGTTATAATTTACTTATAAACAGTGTGTTTTAGTGCTCTATGCCTTTCAATTGTTCCGGCACGTGCTTGTATTTAAATACGAATGGAAACACTATTGCGAGCAATAAAGCGTATCCTGCAAATGTGAACCAGATACTTTCCCAATTACGTATCCCGGAAGTGTTTGTGAAAAAGTCAACAACCCAGCCGCTTAGAATGCCCCCGAAAAATGCTCCAAGACCGTTAGTCATTAGCATAAATAAACCCTGAGCACTTGCCCGAATTGCCGGATCAGCTTCCCGCTCAACAAATAACGACCCAGATATATTGAAGAAGTCGAATGCCATGCCATAAATTATCATCGAAAGGACAAGTAACCATAAACCCTCTCCGGGATTACCGATTCCAAATAAGGCAAAACGTAATACCCAGGCGATAATGCTAAAAAGCATGACGGTGCGTATGCCGAATTTATACAGGAAAAACGGAATCGTTAGGATAAATAATGTTTCTGAAATCTGAGATATCGACAACAGTAAATTTGGGTGCTGGACACCGAAGGAATCAGGGTACGTGCTCTTAAAATCGTCTAAGAAAGACCCGCCGAACAAATTCGTAATTTGTAGTGCAGCACCGAGGAACATGGAGAAAATGAAGAAAACAGCTAGCTTTCTGGACTTAAAAAGAACAAGAGCATCCAGACCAAGGGTAGAAGAAAAACTTCTCGTATCCCCTGATTTCAACGGTGGCCGTGGTGGCATTGTAAACGCATAAATACCTAGCAAGAGTGATGCTGCCGCACTTACATATAATTGTAATGGACTTTTCGTGAGGTCAAGCAGATCTACAACCCACATCGCTGCAATAAATCCGATTGTTCCCCAAACACGGATAGGAGGGAAGGTTTTGACAATGTTCAAATTATTCTTTTGCAGCGCATTATAAGACACCGTATTTGCCAGCGCAATTGTGGGCATGTAAGCCATGCAATTAAATAACATGATTATATATAGCGAAGGGTAATCTTCGATTTGGGCAGCCAGAAATAACAAAACCGAGCCGAAAATATGACACATACCTAAAACTCGTTCAGCATTGTAAAACCGATCTGCAATTACCCCCATCACCGCCGGCATAAATAACGAAGCAATGCCCATCGTTGCAAAAATACTTCCCACCTCAACGCCGGTAAATTTGAGTGTAACTATCATATAACCGCCCAGGGATATTAGCCATGATCCCCAGATAAAAAACTGAAGGAAATTCATGACAATAAGGCGTAGTTTTATATTCATCTTTTAAGCTATTTATCGCAAAAGATAAAACTAATTTAGAATATAAACCAATCTGATATTAAAACTTTAATCTTATTGAAATTTAATCAAGAAGATCTCCTTTTGGAAAGTTCATCGCGGATTTTTGCTGCTCTTTCATAGGCTTCGTCGGCTAAAGCCTCTTTAAGCTTCGCTTTAAGGTCATCGTCGCCTAAAGAGCTATAACTTAGAGCTGCAGTTGGAGTTTTTTCTTCAGCCTGAGGTTCAATATTTTCGAGGAATACGAATTCATTCCCTTCAATTACTATCCCCGCTGTAGCTAAAATAAATTCATAAGTATAAATGGGACAGTCAAACCTTACGGCCAAAGCTATTGCATCTGAGGTACGGGCATCGATTTCTGAGACTTTCTTGCCATCGCTACACATTAATTTGGCGTAAAATATACCATCCACTAAATTATAAATTATAACTTCCTGAACAGTAACACTATAAGCCTCCGCAAACGATTTAAATAGGTCGTGCGTAAGAGGACGGCTCGGGGTCATTTTTTCAATCTCAATAGCAATTGCCTGTGCTTCAAAGCCACCGATTATGATTGGTAACCTTCTGCGGCCATTTACTTCGCCAAGGACAAGAGCGTAAGCTCCAGATTGTGTCTGACTGTAAGATAACCCAACTATATCTAATTTTATCTTCTTCATTAAGAAAGCTTAACATGTAGGTAAATCACCAGTAAAATTAATGATGTGATTTATAAGCTTTTATTGACTCAATTAATTTCGGTACAACTTCAAAAGCATCCCCAACAATTCCGTAGTCTGCTACTTTAAAGAATGGTGCTTCCGGATCTTTATTAATTACTACTATAGTTTTAGATGAGCTTACACCAGCTAAATGTTGAATAGCACCTGATATTCCGATTGCAACATAGAGATTTGGACTTACAGCAATTCCGGTTTGCCCTACATGCTCTTCATGAGGTCGCCAGCCGGCATCTGAAACGGGCTTCGAACAAGCCGTTGCGGCTCCAAGAGCCTCTGCAAGTTCCTCAATCATTGACCAATTTTCCGGACCCTTTAATCCCCGCCCAGCTGAAACTACCAGTTCAGCGTCTGGCAGGGCAATCTTGTCAGTAGCTCTGACAACATCAGTTACTGTAATGCGCAAATCGGAATCTTTAACTTCAGGCTGGAAGTCTTCAATGCTTACTGCCCCAGGCGTTTCAGTCAGCTCGAAAGAGTTTGGATTTAAAGCAATTACCTTATTTACTGAGTCAAGTTCGACAAATGCAAATGCTTTACCTGAGAACGCAGTCTTTTTTACAGTAAGTTTATTATTTTCGATTAGAGGAAGTTCAACTGCAGAATCTACCAAGCCAGCCTGCAACTTTACCGCTACCCTTGGCGCAAGCCCTTTTCCGCTGAAAGAATTTGCTAAGACAATCACATCAGATCCTTCTTTTCTTGCTGCTTCAAAAATGACTGAAGCATAAGCTTGAATTACAAAAGTTTTTAATTTATCACTGTTTACATTCAGGACCTTTGTAGCTCCATACTTACCCAGTATGCTTAACTCATCTTGCATTACATCCCCAATTGAGATTGCAATCAGATCTGTATTTAACAGACCAGCAACTGCTTTTGCGTAAGACACTACTTCAAAAGTTGATTTCTTAAACTTGCCCTCGGCATTCTCTACATAGACTAAAACTGACATATTCGATCTTTTCCCTTGCGGGCGATTTAATTAAAGGATACTAAATAACTTTGGCTTCTGAATGTAATAAGCTTACAAGCTTTTCGGTTTCATCTGATGAAAGCATTGTAACCGTACCGCGTGCTGCAGGGGTTGAATATGACTTAAATGACGCCAATTTTTCTATTTCAGAAGCTTCCAGTACCTGCAAAGGCTTGGTTCTGGCTGACATTATTCCACGCATGTTAGGGATTTTGGGTTCGGCAACTCCTTCAGCACAACTTGCTACAAAAGGAAAATTGACCTTTAGCATTTCTTTTCCGCCTTCAATTTCACGTTCTATACTTGCGCAATTACCATCAATTACAAGTTTTTTTATGATTGAGATGGATGGAATGTCAAGGAATTCTCCAATCATCGCAGCAACTTGTGAACCATTATAATCTATAGACTCTCTCCCGGTAAGAATGAGGTCAAAACCATTCGACCTGGCATATTCTGCTATTTGAAATGAAACAAAATATGCGTCGCGTGCGGCAGCATTAATTCGAACTGCGTCATCAGCACCAATCGCCAACGCTTTTCTTATCGTTGGCTCCGAGGATGACTCTCCAACATGGATTACTGTGATTGTACCTTTTTCACCCTCTGTCAACTCTATTGCTCGTGCCAGGGCAATCTCATCATAGGGGTTCAATATAAATTGTACACCAGTTGTATTGAATTGTGTATTATCACTGCTAAAAGTTATTTTTGTTGTAGTATCGGGAACATTACTGACACAAACTAATATCTTCATATAGATTCTGTTTTTACAAATCTACTTAAAAAAGCTAAATTTAAATGCATCATATAAGATTACAAAAGCTACTCGACTTCCTCTCGAACGAACCTAATGATCCTTTTCTTAAATATGCATTAGCTACTGAATATTTGAATGCAAGCGAACTGGATAAGGCTATAAGTTATTTTGAGGACTTATTGAAAAATCATTCAGACTATGTCGGAACCTATTATCACGCAGGCAAATTGTATGAGCAAATCGATCGTAAAGACGATGCAATATCTACATACCGGAAAGGAATGGAAGTAAGCAGGAAAGCGGGTGACACCCATTCTTTCTCGGAGTTGCAGACGGTATATAATTCTGTTATGGGCTTAGATTACGAAGACGATTAAATGCTCAGCAACCGACACCTCATCTTTTTAAGCGATGTCGTCTGGTTTACCCTAACAGCATTCGGAGGTGCACAGGCGCATCTTGGGATGATGCTTAAAACGTTTGTTAATAAGCGCAATTATATTACAGAAGCTGAGCTTCTAGAGTTAAATGCACTGACTCAAATTCTTCCGGGGCCCTCTTCCACACAAACGTTGGTTGGGATTGCTTATAAAGTGGGGGGAGTGTCTATCGCAATAACAACCTTCGTTATTTGGATGATACCCTCGGCTGCCATCATGTCCCTGGTGGCGATAAGTTACACAGTGCTTGGGGAAAAAGAAGAGTTCGAACATGTTCTCAATTTCATTCAACCGATTGCGGTCGGCATAGTTGGATATGCAGCTTTTAAATTCGGCCGCGTAATATTGAAAACCAATACTGCCTATTGGTTGGCGGGTTCTTCTCTAGTGGCAACACTCATTCTTAGAAATGCTTATGCCTTTCCGATCCTAATTTTAATGGGTGGGATTATCTCGTCAGCAATTGATACACCTCTTGAAGAAACCGAAATTAGAAGCCGGCTTTTTTCGAAAATTAACCCACGAAAGATTGCCTACTTTATAGGCGTTCTTCTGTTTTTTGCTGGACTTGGTGCTATCATCAACCGCACATCTCCTTTTAGTTTACCGATCCGTCTTTTTGAAAATTTTTACCGTAACGGCATAATGATTTTCGGTGGAGGACAAGTACTTGTGCCATTTATGTACACAGAGTTTGTGGATATGAAGGCGTATCTCACTTCAGATCAGTTCCTGTCTGGATATGCGGTTCAACAGGCCCTTCCTGGTCCAACTTTCTCTTTTACATCCTTTGTAGGTGCGATGACCTTGAAAAATGCGGGCTATAGCATCTACGGACAAATGATGGGCGGACTTATCGCAGTTTTAGGAATCAATCTGCCTGGCTTAATTCTTGTTTTATTTATTGTACCCTTTTGGAATGACCTTAGAAAGATTAATAGGATCAAAAATTCTTTATCAGGGATAAATGCCGTTTCCGTAGGGTTTATGGGGGCTGCATTTATTCTTTTGATTCAACCCATAGGAATAAGTTTTATAACAATAGGGTTAATATCAATAACCTTTCTTTTGCTGGTTTTTACCAACATTAGAACACCCTTTTTAATTATTGCTGGTATGTTGGTAGGATTGTTTTCTTAAGGGAACGCCCGAACTATTTTGTAGTTGCAATTTTAAAACGGCGGTTCTTCATCTATGTCGTCCATTCTTGAAGGGCGGATGATAAAATTGTTAGGCTTCTCAAAATCCTGTGAAGGAGCTATTCCGGCAAACGGATTTGAATTAGCCGGAGCTGAAAAGTCCTCTTCAAGATCTACGAATTTTACGAATTTTCCCACAAATCGCAGTGGTACCGTTCCTGTCTCGCCATTCCTGTGTTTTGCAACTATTATTTCTCCGATGCCAACTGTTGAGCGACCCTGCTCATCCTCCGTAAGCCCGTAATATTCCGGCCTGTAAAGAAATAACACCATATCCGCATCCTGCTCAATCGAACCAGACTCTCTTAGATCTGAGAGCATAGGTTTCTTGCTTCCTCCCGGTCTGTTTTCTACCGCACGGCTCAATTGGGAAAGTGCCAGTACAGGAACGTTCAGTTCTTTAGCTACAGACTTTAGTGCCCGTGATATACTGCCGATCTCCTGCTCCCTGTTTCCTCCTTTACCGTCACTTTTACCATGCATTAATTGGAGGTAATCAATTATGATCATTTGAATATCGTACTGAGCTTTTAAACGACGACATTTGGCCCGGAATTCAAATATATTAAGCGCAGGTGTGTCATCGATAAATAACGGAGCTTCTGTAAGTTTTCCGATTTTTGAATGCAATTGCTGCCATTCCCACTCCGCAAGATGTCCTTTCCTAATCTTTTCTTGCTCGATTTCAGTTTCGCCAGAAATTAAACGATTAACCAACTGAACAGAGGACATCTCAAGCGAGAAGAATACAACAGGCTTGCCAAATTGAACTGCGGCATTTCTTGCGCAACTCAGAACAAAAGCAGTTTTACCCATAGCAGGTCTTGCTGCGATGATTACCAAATCAGAAGGCTGCCATCCCGATGTTATTCTATCCAAAGCGGTAAATCCTGAGGCGACACCGGTAAGGCCATCAACTTTATCTTTAATTTTCTCAAGATTCTCCAGAGATTCCCTGATAATATCATCCATTTTTCGCGAGTCTCTGCGAAGATTGTTTTGAGCTATATCAAAAAGATTCTTTTCAGCGTGGTCCAGAAGGTCGAAAATATCAGTAGTATCCTCGTAAGCGTTGCTGATAATTTCTGTAGATATTCTGATCAACTCGCGCTGGATGAATTTCTGCGAAATTATGCGTGCATGGTATTCAATATTTGCTGCCGAAGCGACACGATTTGTAAGCTCAGTAATATAGTATGCTCCCCCGATCATTTCGAGGTCACCTTGCTGACGTAGCTGTGCCGTTACCGTTAATATATCGACTGGAGAGGATTTTTGAAACAGGAATTGAATAGCCTCAAAGATCTTTTGATGACTGTCTTTATAGAAAACGTCAGGTTTAAGAATATCAATTACCGCAGAAAGTGCATCCTTCTCGAGCATTAGTGCTCCAAGTACAGCCTCTTCCAAATCCAGCGCCTGTGGGGGTAATTTCCCCAGCCCGCTGGCTATAGTACTAAGCCTGTTTCTACGTTCCCCCGGTATTGTGTTTTTATTCCCCCTGCTAAAATCCTGTTCCTGATCTAAACTCATGATAACAAAAGTATACAAAAAAGAATCTGTATATTTTTTAGTTCTTCACACCGAATATTTTTAGCAAAACACACTATGAGCAATCGAAGCCTTCAATCAGTTTTCTCTGAACATACAATGTGGAAAAACTCTATAAAACTCGTAAAATATTCCCTTAACGGTTTCTAATAATACATGTTTATAACTTTTTAAGATGTTAATAACTCTGAAATTAGAAGCCCTGGATCGGTATATTTTCCTTTAGAATGGAAATATATCTAACTTGCAGATTCTAAAATATAACTCAATGAACACTAACTCCTTTAACAGAAGACGCGATCCTTCGCCACATGAAACCAACCAAATGGTCTTTGGGATCCGCGCTGTTATCGAAGCCATAAAAAGCGGTAAGGAAATTGAAAACTTGTATATCCAGCGTGGTCTCACTGGAGGGATTATTCTTGAATTAAGGAGTTTACTTAAGGAAAACGATATTGCATTTCAATTAGTGCCGGTAGAGAAGTTAAACCGTCTCATACCTAAAAATCATCAGGGGGCAGTTGCATTCATTTCGCCCATTACTTATGAAGAAATTGAAAACATAATTCCTGCCATTTATGAAAGGGGTGAAGTTCCACTGATCCTGCTGCTTGATGGTATTACAGACGTAAGAAATTTTGGCGCCATTGCCCGAACGGCCGAATGCGCTGGAGTCCATGCTTTGATCGTTCCTGCTAAGGGATCCGCGCAAATCAATCCGGATGCAGTCAAAACGTCAGCTGGAGCTCTGTACAGAGTTCCCGTTTGCAGGCATGATAATCTTTTCAAGACTGCTAAATATCTTCAGGAATCAGGGCTGCAGTTGGTTGCCTGTACAGAAAAAACCAATGATTATCTGTATAAACCGAACTATACGGTGCCTACAGCGGTCATTTTAGGTTCAGAAGAGAATGGAATTTCCATCGATCTAATACGTATCGCTGACCATCTGGCTAAAATTCCAATGTTTGGAGAAATCGAATCACTTAATGTGTCAGTTTCTGCAGGGGTACTGTTATACGAAGCGGTGAGGCAAAAAATGACTTCTAAATAAACTCTGTACCAAACCTTTGCTTTACATCTCCAACAATCTGCTTTATTTCCTGTTCACGGTCGCGTGGGCATATTAATAAGGTGTTGTTGTCCTCCACAACAATAAAGTCGTGTAGACCCTGCAAAATCACCACTTTGCCTTGGGGTACATTAACCATGCAATTGGATGAGTTGTACATTATTACCTTTTCGGCCGGGATCACCGCGTTTCCAACATAATCCTTCTCGGCAAGATCATATACCGATGCCCAGGTACCGAGATCCGACCAGCCAAATTCCGACGGCAAAACATATACATTTTCAGCTTTTTCCATTACCCCGTAATCAATCGATATATTGGTGCACTGAGTAAATGCAGCTTGAATAAATTCCTTTTCATTTTCCGTATTGTATACAGCAGCGCCTTCGTTGAATATGTCATTTATCTCTGGCAGATGCATTTGGAAAGCGCGCAGTATGTTCTTAACTGACCAAACGAAAATCCCTGCATTCCACAGGAAATCTCCACTCTGTACGAAGGTCTGCGCAAGTTCAAGGTTGGGTTTTTCCGTGAATGTTTTCACTTTATAGAAGTCATCCTCAATCTTTTTGGTATTGTATTGAATATAACCGTAACCGGTATCTGGCCTTGAGGGTTTAATGCCAAGGGTGATTAAACAGTCATTTTCGGATGCAGTTTTCAGCGATTTGTTTATGCATTTTATGAATTCTTCGCTATCAAGTATAAGATGATCTGAAGGAGACACAACTATTGCCGCGTTAGGATTCAATTTATGAATCTTATGACATCCGTAGGCTATGCAGGGTGCAGTATTTCGCATCACTGGCTCACATAATATCCTGCTTCTATCCATACCGGGTATTTGCTCCATCACCAGATCGGCATAAATTTCATTAGTAAGAATGAAGATATTTTCATCCGGAACAATCTTTTGGAATCGCTCATAGGTTTGCTGTATAAGGGTTTTTCCCAAACCGAGGATGTCAATAAACTGTTTAGGATGAGCAGTACGACTGATAGGCCAAAACCTGCTGCCAATCCCGCCTGCCATAATTAGAGCGTAGCTATTTTTCATTTAAGTATAATTTTTTGTTAGTAATTAATCGTGCATAAGCATATTAATTTCACATTTCTTTATGATTAATGGAGTTTAGGACATTGCTCTGTTGAGTCCTTGGTGTTTGCTGACGCTAAGCTCATACGGGTTTCATTGAGTCGTTAAATACCCTTAAATAATGCCTTCATTTAAAAGATCATGCAGATGGATAAACCCTTCAAATTTGGTTTTGGTACCTACGAGGATCTGAGTAATGTTGTTTTTTCTTAACACGTCGAGTGCGTTAACTGCAAGTTCATCTTTATCGATGTATTTTGGAGAAGTACTCATTATATGTTTCGCTTTTAAGGTATCTATACTATTGTTCTTTTCTAACATTCTCCGAATATCTCCATCAGTAATAATACCAGTAAGCTTTCCATCATCCACAACAGCAACAGCACCTAGTCTGTTTTTGGTAATTTCGATGATGACCTCCTTTACTGTTGCTTCGGGCGAAATCTGCGGTTTTTCATTTTGGGCTGCCAAATCTCCCACTTTTAGATACAAACGTTTTCCCAGGGATCCGCCGGGGTGGTACTTTGCGAAGTCGGCGCTGGTAAACTCTCTGCATTCAAGCAGGCAAACTGCCATTGCGTCACCCATCGCCAATTGGGCAGTTGTACTGCTGGTTGGGGCCAGGTTATTGGGACAGGCTTCGGTTTCGACGGTGGTATCTAAAATCCAATCTGCCTGTGAAGCCAAAAATGATTTTGTATCTCCCACCATCGCAACTATTTTATTATCAGACTGTTTAAGTAAGGGAATCAAAACTTTTATTTCAGGGGTATTACCGCTTTTCGATATACAAATGACAAGATCGTTGTGCTGTATCATCCCAAGGTCACCATGAATGGCATCGGCAGCATGCATAAAAATAGCAGGTGTTCCTGTAGAATTAAAAGTTGCAACGATTTTTTGTGCAATAATTGCACTTTTTCCGATCCCTGTTACTATTACCCGTGCATTTAGGTACAAAATTTGATGTACTATTTCTGGAAAATCCTCGTTTAACTGAGTTGAAAGGCGCATAATACCATCCGCTTCGATCTGCAGTGTTTTTTTTGCTATTTCTAATATTTCTTGTGGACTTTTCAAGCAGATTATTTTTTGAGCTAAAAGATAATTTATCGCAAAAATATGTTATTTTGACTACTAATATGACCCATATCCAAATTTTTCCAGCAGTACAATGGAAATAAATAAATCGTTGTTTGATAATTTACAGAACTTTTTCGGGTTTGATAACTTTAAGGGCGACCAGGAAGCGATTATCACGAGCATACTTCAGAAAAGAGATACTTTTGTCATAATGCCAACCGGTGGCGGCAAATCAATTTGTTATCAGCTTCCTGCCTTAATGAGTGACGGCACTGCTATTGTTATCTCGCCTCTTATAGCACTGATGAAAAATCAGGTTGACCAGTTAAGAGCTTTCGGAGGTACGGACAGTATCGCACATTTTCTAAATTCTTCCTTGAATAAGTCAGAAATTACCAAGGTAAGGGAGGACGTTACGAGCGGTGCGACAAAATTATTGTACGTAGCGCCCGAATCCCTGACAAAAGCAGAAAATATCGACTTTCTAAGAGGTATTACTATCTCCTTTGTCGCGGTTGACGAAGCGCATTGTATCTCGGAATGGGGACATGATTTTCGACCCGAATACAGGAAAATCCGGCAGGTAATTGACAATATTGGAGATAATATCTCAATTATTGCACTTACCGCAACAGCAACACCTAAGGTTCAGCAGGATATTCAAAAAAACCTGCAAATGAACAACGCTTTACTCTTTAAATCATCTTTCAACAGGCCTAACCTCTTTTATGAAGTACGTGCAAAGAGAGACGTAATAAAGGAAATAGTTCGGTATGCCAAAATGAACGCTGGAAAATCCGGGATTGTATACTGTCTCAGCCGCAAGAAAGTTGAAGAGGTGGCTGAGGCACTAAAGATCAATGGAATAAAGGCGCTTCCGTACCATGCAGGGCTGGATCCCAAAACCAGAGCAGAGACTCAGGATAACTTCCTGATGGAAGATGTTGATGTTATTGTAGCCACAATTGCTTTTGGAATGGGTATAGATAAGCCAGATGTTCGCTATGTTATCCACCATGATATTCCAAAAAGTATGGAGGGTTATTATCAGGAGACAGGTAGGTCAGGCAGGGACGGCGGTGAAGGTATCTGTGTTGCATTTTACTCTCAAAAGGATATTGATAAGCTAACAAAATTCATGAAAGATAAACCTGTTTCTGAACGAGAAATAGGTACACAGATTTTGAAAGAAGTAATAGACTATGCCGAATCTTCTGTATGCAGGCGTAAGCAGATTCTACATTATTTTGGGGAGAATTTTAATGAAGCGGGATGCGATAATATGTGTGATAATTGCAGGCATCCTAAAAAGTACTTTGACGCTGAACTTCCGTTGCTAAAGGTATTAACTCTCGTCCGTGACTTTGGTGAAAAATTTGACGACCAGTACATTATTAATTTTGTAATGGGCCTTGATAGCGCGCAGATATCAGCCTACGAGCACGACAAACTGGCTTTGTTCGGTTCTGGGAAGGCTGAAGGAGAAATTCTTTGGAAATCCTTGATGAGGCAGGCCGTACTTAATAATTTTGTTCAGAAGGATGTCGATAACTATGGCCTCCTAAAACTGACAAGGTCTGGGAAGGCGTTTATTGACAATCCTCATCCAATGAAATTCATCCTCAACTATTTGATGGAAACAGCTGAGGATGAAGTGGAAGATGCACAGCATCAAGGCGGTGCCTTGGATGTCCAATTGCAGCAAATGCTGAAAGATCTTCGTAAAAAAATTGCCAGACAAAAAAATCTTCCGCCGTTTGTAATATTCCAGGATCCATCGCTGGATGAAATGTGTACCCATTACCCTGTTTCGCTTGATGAATTAAAACAAATTCAGGGCGTCGGATCAGGTAAAGCCATGAAATTTGGCCAGCCATTTATCGATTTGATAAAGAAGTATGTCGATGAGAATGATATCGATCGCCCGGTTGACCTGGTTATCAAAAGTGCCGCAAATAAGTCGGCGTTGAAGGTTTCTATTATTCAGAATATTGACAGGCAGATTGCGCTGGAAGACATAGCTTCTGCTAAAGGTATCTCATTCGATGAGATTCTGAAAGAACTTGAGACAATTGTTAATTCGGGAACTAAATTGAATCTCAACTACTATATCGACGAATTGATTGAAGAAGACAGGCAAGACGAAGTATTTGATTACTTTAGAAGTTCAGAGGTTGATTCAATTGACAATGCGCTTGCAGAGTTGGGAGATAATGATTATACCCGCGAAGAGGTTCAATTAATGCGTATTAAATTTTTATCGGAGTTAGGAAATTGATGATAAGTAATATCCCCAGAATCAAGCATTCCCAAACGCAGAATTTTTTCCTGATGGCTGGCCCATGCGTGATAGAGGGTGAAGAAATTGCACTCAGAATAGCCGAACGGATAGTAACTATAACCGATAAGCTGCAAATCCCATTAATATTTAAAGGGTCATATCGAAAGGCCAACCGGTCAAGACTGGACTCTTTTACGGGGATAGGAGATGAAACCGCTTTGAAAATCCTTGCAAAAGTTGGGCGGGAGTTCGATATTCCATGCGTTACAGATATCCATGAAAGTCATGAAGCGGAAATGGCTGCTGCATTTGTAGAGGTTTTGCAGATCCCTGCATTTTTATGCCGCCAGACAGATTTGCTTATTGCAGCAGCAACAACTGGCAAAACAATAAACGTCAAAAAAGGGCAATTTCTTTCTGCTGCATCGATGAAGTTTGCTGTTGATAAAATAATTGATTCTGGTAATTCAAACGTTATACTTACCGACCGTGGAAATACTTTCGGCTATCAGGATATCATAGTCGATTATCGAGGAATTCCTGAAATGAAAAACTTTGGTGTTCCGGTAGTAATGGACTGCACCCATTCTTTGCAGCAGCCTAATCAGGCCAGCGGTGTAACAGGAGGGAAGCCAGCCCTCATCGAAACCATTGCAAAAGCCGCCATCGCTGTTGGCGCTGACGGCCTTTTTATTGAAACTCATCCGAATCCTGGCCAGGCAAAATCGGACGGAGCAAACATGCTTAATCTCGACCGTCTCGAGGAGTTATTGAAGAAGTTGCTTCGCGTACGAGAAGCGATTATTTAAGCTGTCCTGTTGCAATTGAAATTGAATCGTGACAACACTTCCGGACAATTTGGGCTACATATAAATGTTGTTTTTGAGCCATATAACGCTTGATGCCGGATCATCAATGGTTTTGGCACCGTCCTGTTCAATAAATGTATGTTTAACTCCAGAGAGTTTGGAATTTGTAAAGATGTTCTTAAAGTCAACTTTACCGGTTCCAACAGGACACGGTCGCCCGGTAGTTTTATCAAGGTCTTTCACATGCCAAAGAGGGAAGCGTCCCGGATATTTTTTGAACAAAGCAACAGGATCCTGCCCGGCAGCCGTTGCCCACGCCAGATCTAGCTCCATAAATACTTTTTTCTTGTCGGTATTCGTCAGAACATAATCGAAAGCACTCACACCCTCGATCTTGTCGAATTCGGATTGGTGATTGTGATATGCAAATTTAATTTTATTGGAAGCGGTCAGATCCCCGGCTTTTACAAACACCTCAGTTGTACGCTTTATTTCATCCATTGTTGATATCGCAGAGCTGGAACAAACCACCCATGCGCAGCCCCCTTCTGCTGCATCGTCAACAATTTCCTGTACGTTGTCACGGAGATTACGAAAGCGTGGACGAGCGTTTCCTGCAGCAATAGCTGAAGCCGTAGGATTGCGCGGAAGGCCGCCAATATGATTTCCAATCCATTTTAATCCAGCTTCTTTTGCCATTTCTGCGAAGGCTTTTGGTTTTTGGCCATAGTACAAACCATTGCCTCCGGTGGCAGTCTCCAGTTCTTTAATGCCTATGTCAGCAATCTGCTTTAATACAGCGCGCGTGTCGGCGTTCGGAGAGTTGAGTAAGAAATTGAGTGTGTACACCTGCAGGCCAATTGCCGGATATTTAGCGGCATAAGCGGGCGGCTTTGCTGCAGCCCATTGCGGCAACATAGTTCCCAGAGCTACTATTCCGGAGGCCTTTAAAAATGATCTTCTGTTTGACATTTGCTATTCTTTAATTTTAAATTCGTATTTAATGTTCCAATCGAATTGTTCACCGGGTAATGCCTTAATCTTGATAAAGGGCTCTGGGCTTAGCGTAGTGGGAACCGACCAGAACATGAATTTCGAGAGAGGCCTGTCTGAAGTTATCCTCACACCAGCGCCGGTTTTTGAATTATTAACAGTAAAATCGTAATCTTCTACCCGATTGCCTGTATAACCAGTCGGGAATTCCATCGTACTTTCTCCAATTTTAAGCTCCTTCAAATATATCAAATCGTTTTTTTCAAACTTTAAGTTTCTTCCCACAGCCTTGTTATTTATTTCAAATGGGAGTGAAATAATAAAGTCAGGCCCGGTGGGTTGTTTGTCAATTACAAAGAAGTTATGATTAAAAGCGCTTGTTTCAATTGCATTCTTGCCTCTATTCTTCAAGCTGTGCCCGAGAACAAGCTCTGGCTTGCCCTTTACTAACCTGAGGGTTTTTATATAAGTGTAGGCATATCCGCTGGCATCCTGTAACTTATGGATAAATGTTATACTATTTTTCTTTTGTCTGATTTTCCACCTCCCAGCATTTACTATCTCAAAAGGGCTGTTAAAACGATAGGGATCTATATTTAATTTTTTCATGGTGCCCACGCCAATTTTAATAAATGTTTCCCCGGGTGTTGCCGTATCGTAACCTATTGGATCAAAAGCTTCTACAGGCCCTTGAATTGCATCATGTACCTTAGGGTTATGTGTAGCATACCATTGGCCAAAAAATTCATGATCCTTGTATTTTAAACTTGAGATCACACCAGACCAGTCGAACCGGGTCCCCCTGTAAAAGCCCTTATTAGCGTCAGGTAAATAAATTTTTGCTTCAATCAATCCGTTTGTAATGACTGCTTCAGGGTACTGAGCAAAAGCATTTAATGCAGTGAATAATAGCAAACCTCCTAAGGCCTTCTTTTTCATGTAAGTAAATCTAGCAAAAAAGACACGTGCGATATGTAAAGTTTATACTAAACTCTGTAATGATCGGCTTTCCATTTTTGAATAACTTGCTTAATTTCCTTCGATGTTAAATTTTCCTGTAAAGCCCTGGCAGTGAGAGCAGGGAATTCCTCGTCCGAAGCAAATCTGAGCGCGATAATTTGACCGATTCTCAAGTCCGGTGGCAATGGCTTACCAGTAAGCATATAATATCTAAAATTCTCTTCAGCACGAATAGCCCTATCCTGGGCTTTTAAGGGGAACAATCTGACAAATGCAAACATTATAGCGCCGCAAACAAACAATAACATAATTAAACTTGCCGAATACAAGTTGTTATTGTATAATGATCTGCAAAAATTCATCACCGAGCCGATTAATCCCGCAACTAGCAGAATTAATAAAACACCGTGATACCCAATTACAATCCGTGAGTGATTTTTAAAGTTTTGTTCCATATTATTTTTTTATGATTTTAAATTCCGTCCTCCTATTGTTTTTCCGGTTTTCCTCTGTAGAATTGTCGTTCAAAGGTTTTGTTTCACCATAGCCCTTAAAACTTAACTTTGCAAATGATACCTTATTCAGGACAAGATAGTCATAAACTGTCTTTGCCCTGCTCTCAGAAAGACCCTGATTCGAAGTATCGTCGCCAACATTATCGGTATGACCTGCAATTTCAATTGAAACTCCTGGATTTTCATTTAGAAATGTGATTAGCTGCCCAAGTTCAGTTCTGGATTCAGGAAGCAAATCGAACTTATTAGTTTCAAAAAATATGTTGTTGAGAACCACCATTCCTCCGATCTCAATTTTCTGCAGCGGAACTTCTATCAAATACGGTTTGACTGCCTGCTTGAGGTCGGGTGTGAAATTCTGCGAATAAAATAAGTAGCCTGGTTTTGACACATTCAATGCAAACGAATTTCCAGGCGTCATTGTTGCCAGGAATTCACCTGTAACTGGATCTGTAACATCGTCGAAAGCAAATCCTCCCGATTTCAAATTAATAATTTGAATTTTGACTTCTAGAGGTTGCTTGGAATTTTGATCGAATACTAATCCTTTCACATAGGTCACAGGCTTTGGGCGTAGTTTTTCAGGCATCTCAAACGAGTAAATGTCAAATCCACCCGAACCTCCTTGTTTATCGGAAGCAAAAAATGCGAGATTTCCGGTGCTGTTTATACTTAGTCCGCTTTCCTCACCATATGTATTTATTGGAAAGCCGAGATTTTGCGGTTTATCCCATATAGTTTTCTCCTCCCCGGGATTTTTCTTACGTGTAAAAAAGAGGTCTTTATTGCCAAGGCCGGGCCAGCCATTCGAAGAAAAATACAAGGTTTGATCATCCGGATGAATAAAAGGAGACTGCTCATCGTACGGTGTATTAATATCCGGCCCAAGATTTACAGGAACACTCCATGATCCTTCAGGCATAAGGTCAGACTTCCATATATCATATCCGCCTCTTCCTCCATTTCGGGTACTTACAAAGTATAAGGTACGCCCATCAGCACTGATTGAAGGCTGTGATTCCCAGCCGGAGGTATTAACAGGAGCGCCGATGTTAAATGGACGGCTCCATTCAGACCCTTCCCATTTAGATATGTAGATGTCACATCGGCCAAGACCGTCAGGACGATTGCATCCAGTAAAAAACAAATAATTGCCATCAGGAGATATACATTGAGCACCTTCGTTAAACTCAAATGTATTAATGTTCGGGCTCAGTGCTTTGGCAGCCAGCCATTTGTCCTGACTTTTTGCGCTTGTAAAGAAATCTTCATTATTACTCGCTTTTCGCGTGAATATGATCTTTTTTTCATCAGCGGTTATGACCGGTAGATATTCATCCTGAGTTGAATTCACCCCTGCACCCATATTTACCGGCTTAAAGGTAACCGGTGTTTTTATGGCTTCCAGGCTGAACAAACAATCTGCAATATATTTCCCCGTCTTTATTTTGCTTTCATCGCTTAAGCCTGGAGAAGACGCGTATTTTTTAAAGTGCACAATCGCATTTGCATAGTCACCTGTGTTCAATTCACTTTCACCAAGACCGAAATAAGTAGCATTGTAGAATTCAGGATCAATTCCAATTACTTTCCGATAACTGGCTACAGCATTTGGATAATCTCCCAACCTGCGGTAAAGGTCTCCCAGTTGCTGATAAGCCGCAGTAAATTGCACATCTTCGGAAATTGCCTTCTTTAATTCGGTTACAGCCATACTATAAGCCTTATCTCCCATATATTTATTAGCCTGTACATATGATTTTTGCGCAAGCTTATTTTGGGACGAAGTTACTTTTTGACCAAAGCAAATGCTGGGAAGAATATACAAAAATAATATAAAGAAATTTCTCATTATAAAAGCCGGAAAACGAAGTTAGAAAATATAGTTTAAAGATAATTTTACTAATTGTTTTATAAACGGTAAGATTGAATTTTTGATATAGGACGGAAATTATCATGTTTTTACAGGTGCACCAATTTTGCGTTGGACAAAGACTAAATTGCGGTAATTGAGTTAATATATTTTTATTGGCGCGTTGCCCGCTTGGGCGGGCCGGGCTTTCCCCTTCAATCTTTTCCTGCTTCGCAGATAAAAGTACTTCCGCTGCAATCCCTAACGCACTACACGCCGTACCTGAATTCATGAAACCAGGAATTTTCGCTAAGCATCTTGGTTCTTGGTTCTTGATACTTGGTTCTTGATACTAATTACGGAATATTCAGATATTTATGCGTCTGCAGTGAGATTTCCCATTTAGGGTTCTGCATCACATACTCTATGATTAGCGGTGTCATTTCCGCAGATTTAGACCACTCTGGCTGTAAATATAGCTTGCAATTTTCTGATACATGCCGGGCATGCTCTTCAGCCCAGGCGAAATCGCTTTTATTGAAAACTATGATTTTTAATTCCCCAGCAACGGGATTCATATCCCGTCTCGGTGCCTTGAATTTTTTAGGAGAAAGGCAAATCCAGTCCCAGCTTCCGGATAGTGGGTAGGCCCCCGAAGTCTCAATAAACGTTTTTAGCCCCCTTTTTTGAAGTTCCGAGGTAAGATAATCCAGGTTATATATCAACGGCTCGCCGCCTGTGACAACCACTGCTTTGCCGGGATACTTTTCTGCGTTTTGAACAATTACATCAGCTGCGGTTAGGGGATGCAATTCGGCATTCCAGCTCTCTTTCACGTCGCACCAATGGCATCCTACATCGCAACCGCCTAGCCTGATAAAATATGCTGCTTTCCCCGAATGAAATCCCTCGCCCTGTATGGTGTAGAATTCTTCCATCAATGGTAATAAGGTGCCGTCGGGTGGGATTAAATGTGCCATTTTGTAATTTAGGATACAAATATACTTAGTTTAGCGTACTGCCATGTCTTTAATACTTATTGCTACATCGCAGTGACACATATATGAAGTGGTTTAGAGTATTCTCGCCCGAGGTTCTTAATGGAAACGATTTTGTAAAAGGAATCGAAGTGTCTGGACGGAAACTTTGCGCAGTCAAAACTTCTGATAAGATATTTGTCATCCAGAATAAGTGCCCGCATGCGGGCGCCGATCTTAGTTCGGGGTGGTGCAATAACGGAAAAATAGTCTGTCCTTATCATCGACACGAATTTGATCTTAGCACAGGTCGCGGAATAGCTGGACAAGGGAATTATGTTATCACATATCCCGTTGAAGTCCGGAATGACGGTATATACATTGGATTTAAAGATAGCTTTTGGAAGTTTTGGTGAGCTAGTAAATCTCTTTTTTTGCGGATGCTAACGTATTTTTAAGCAGTCCTACAATTGTCATTAATCCAACTCCACCAGGTACAGGAGTGATCCAGGAAGTTTTTGGAGCCACATGCTCGAAATCTACATCGCCATAAAGTTTATAACCCGATTTGGTTTCGCTGGAAGTTTCACGATTCATTCCTACATCAATAACAATAGAACCTTCCTTCACCATGTCCGCAGTTATGAAATTTTTCTTTCCAATTGCAACTATTAGTATGTCAGCATCAAGGGTAAATTTTTTAATATCAGGGGTTTTGCTGTGACAAATCGTAACCGTACAATTTCCCGGATTAGTGTTTCGTGCCATAAGGATACTCATCGGCGATCCCACAATATTGCTTCGCCCAACAATTACACAGTGTTTGCCCGCGGTCTCAATATTGTATTCAGCTAGCATTAGTAATATTCCGTATGGAGTCGCTGGCAAAAAGGAGGGTAGACTACGCTGCATGCGTCCTAAATTAACGGGATGAAACCCGTCTACATCTTTTTCAGGTGAAATGTGTTCAGTTACCTTGTCTGCAGAAATGTGTTTAGGGAGTGGCAATTGAACAAGTATACCATCTGTTTCCGGATCCCGATTTATTTCTTCTATTTTCTTTAATAGTTCTGCTTCCGAAATATCACTTTCATAGCGAAAAAGGGTAGAGTTGAATCCGACCTTTTCGCAATTCTTTATTTTACTGGCAATATAAGTTTCTGAGCCCCCGTCGTGACCAACGAGAATAGCCACGAGATGAGGTTTACGGCCGCTTTTGTGCAATAACTGCGCGGCCTCTTCTGCAATTTCTAACTTTAATTTTTCCGAAACAAATTTTCCGTCAAGTAACTGCATTTCTCTTTGAGTAGTAATTTATCAACATTTTAGACTTTTCCACATTATTATTTCGTTAATCGCGAAAAGCGAAAAAATAAGTTAATCCAGCTTCAATACAGCCATAAACGCTGTTTGAGGGATTTCGACGTTACCAACCTGTCGCATGCGCTTTTTGCCTTTCTTTTGTTTTTCGAGAAGCTTTCGTTTACGGGAAATATCACCACCGTAACACTTTGCTGTAACATCTTTACGTAGTGCCCTTACGGATTCCCGGGCAATAATTTTCGAACCGATTGATGCCTGAATAATGATTTCAAATTGCTGCCTCGGAATAAGCTCCCGTAATTTTTCACAAATCTTTTTACCAAAGTTATAAGAGTTTGTTCGGTGAATGAGAGAGGACAAGGCATCGACAGGTTCACTGTTTAAAAGGATATCCAGGCGAACAAGGTCTGATTGACGGTATCCGATCTGATGGTAATCGAAAGACGCGTAACCTTTTGAAATAGTCTTTAAGCGATCATAAAAATCGAACACTATTTCCCCCATTGGCATTTCAAAGATTAGTTCAACCCGGTCGGAAGTCAAGTATGACTGATTGACAATGGTCCCACGCTTTTGAATGCATAGTGACATGATCGGTCCTACAAATTCTGATTTTGTAATAATGTTCGCTTTAATGTATGGTTCTTCTACGTGCTCCAGTTTACTGGGATCAGGAAGGTCAGATGGATTATGAACATCGATCTCAATTCCTTTAGAAGTAAAAGCCTTATAGGAAACGTTAGGAACAGTTGTAATAACCGTCATGTCGAATTCACGTTCCAAACGCTCCTGGATAATTTCCATATGGAGCATACCGAGGAAACCACAACGGAAACCGAATCCCAATGCGGCAGACGACTCCGGTTCAAAAACAATGGAGGCATCGTTAAGTTGAAGTTTATGCATGCTTTCGCGCAGCTCTTCGTACTCATCCGTATCAACAGGATAAATACCTGCGAATACCATTGGCTTAACTTCTTCAAAACCCTTAATAGGCTCTTTACTTGGCTTATCTTTATGGGTAATAGTATCTCCAACTTTAACCTCACGTGCTTCTTTGATTCCGGAAATAATGTATCCTACATCCCCGGTTTTGATAACATCCTTAGCTTTTTGGGTGAGTTTGAGAGTGCCGACTTCCTCAGCAATATAATCTTTATCGGTTGCTACAAATTTTACCCTGTCACCTTTCCGTATTTCGCCATTTAGCACTTTGAAATAGGCAATAATTCCACGAAATGAATTAAAAACTGAATCGAAAATTAATGCTTGCAGCTCTCCATCAGGATTTCCTTTGGGAGGGGGAACTCTTGCAACAATAGCTCTCAGGATATCATGCACGCCAAGGCCGGTTTTTCCTGAAGCAGGTATAATTTCTTCTCGCTTACAACCTATTAACTCGATGATCTGATCTTTAACTTCCTCGGGCATTGCACCGGGTAGATCCATCTTATTGAGGATTGGAATAATTTCCAGATCATGTTCAAGCGCCAGGTAGAGGTTCGAAATGGTTTGAGCCTGAATACCTTGTGAAGCATCTACAATCAAAAGCGCACCTTCGCAGGCTGCTATTGATCTTGAAACTTCATACGAGAAATCCACATGTCCTGGAGTATCAATAAGGTTTAGTATATAAGGTTGTCCGTCTTCAACATAATCCATTTGAATAGCATGGCTCTTAATCGTAATACCACGTTCCCGCTCAAGGTCCATGTCGTCCAATAATTGAGCCTGCGACTCACGCTGTGTAATTGTATTTGTGTATTCCAGAAGACGATCGGCTAAAGTACTTTTACCGTGATCTATATGTGCTATAATGCAAAAATTACGAATATGCTTCATTGAGGCGCAAATATAGCTTTTTGAGTTGAAAGTTGTACGTTATACGTTATACGTTTGCCCCGTTCTATGGATTATACAAAGCCGAAATAGGATTTTAAGTGTATTCCGGTACATAGTGTATAATATTATACCATATCCGCCCAGACTTATAACTTATAACGTACGACTCTTAATGTATTTTTTTAGATTCGCTACCCTTCACCAATTTCTTTTTTCTAATTTAGGCTTAACCACTTAACTGCAAGCTTTCATGACGATTGGAATTTTATCTGAGCCTTTAATTGAAACAAGGGTTTCGTTACTTCCTGAACATATTTCTCTGCTTAAAAAGCATAAGATCGATGTGTTGATTGAAATTGCTGCTGGAAACAGAGCTTTTGCTAAGGACTCACAATATATAGAGCAAGGAGCGGAGCCGCGTGCCAGGGAAAGTATACTCAAAGCATCAGATATTTTACTGACTATTCACCCTTTAACTGGCGACGATCTTAAACTTGTAAAGAATTCGACAGTAATTTTAGGTATGTACAATCCATTGTCGAAGCCACAGCTGATTAAAGATTGGGCTGTAAATGGATTGACAACCTTCAGCATGGATATGCTTCCGCGGACAACACGTGCTCAAAGTATGGACGTATTAAGTTCTCAGGCCAATATTGCCGGATATAAAGCTGTACTTCTTGCAGCGATGCAATTACCCAAATATTTTCCAATGTTTATGACTGCAGCAGGCAGCATTGCACCGGCGAAAGTTATGATACTGGGGGCAGGTGTCGCTGGACTTCAGGCCATCGCCACAGCAAGACGTTTGGGCGCAGTAGTCGAAGTTTTTGATACCCGGCCCGCCGTTAAGGAGGAAGTTATGAGTTTGGGCGCCAAATTCATCGAAGTGGAAGGAGCTAAAGATGCTTCTGAGGCTGGCGGTTATGCAGTTGAGCAAACCGAGGATTACAAACTGAAACAACAGCTCAGAATAGCCGAAGTAGCCGCGAAAGCTGATGTAATTATTACTACTGCTCAGATACCCGGAAAAAAAGCACCCATTCTTTTACCCGATAGTGTTCTCGATTCTATGAAATCAGGATCACTAATCATTGATTTGGCTTCAATTAGCGGCGGCAACACCGAACAAACCAAAGATCGGGAAACTGTAGTTTATAAGAATGTAACTATAATAGGTAACTCCAATTTGCAGGGTACCATGCCAGCGGACGCGAGCAAACTTTACGGAAAGAATATTTTGAATTTCCTGCAGCTAATTATCGGGGCAGACGGCGAACTTAACCTAAACTTCGAAGACGACCTCGTTAAAGGAGCATGTATTACATTTAATGGAGAGATATGTAATGAGAGAGTTAAAGATTTGATTAATTCAGAATTACGAAATTCTAACAACTAACCTGTCTGAGGGCAGGCAGGCAACCAAACAGCAAACAAACATGGAAACCGCACTAAACTGGATCACCCTTAATCAGCAAATGATTTACATCGTTGTACTGAGCGTATTTTTAGGTATCGAAGTAATCGGAAGAGTTCCAAGTGTTCTGCATACCCCTTTAATGAGTGGAGCAAACGCCATCCACGGGGTAGTTATTATCGGGGCAATCATTGTAATTGGTAAAGCAGAAGCCGGCAATTATATAGCAATCATCCTTGGATTTATGGCAGTTATACTCGGTACTCTAAACGTGGTTGGTGGTTTTGTAGTTACCGACCGCATGCTCGAAATGTTTAAAAAGAAGAAATAACGAACAACCAACCTGCCTGACGGCAGGCAGGCAACCAACCCCTAACCATCTCTAATGAAATTAGATTTACTTACAATTTGTTACCTCATTGGATCAGTAACTTTCATTATCGGTTTAAAGATGCTTAGTCATCCTGAGACGGCAAGAAAAGGTAACCTGATCGCAGCTGCAGGAATGTGCATCGCAATCCTTGGGACTATTTTTCTTTATGAAGAGCAAGGGATTAGACTGGGTAATTACGTCTGGATATTTACTGCGTTATTAATAGGAACGATTTTGGGTACTTTGGCGGCCAAAAATGTGAAAATGACCGCCATGCCAGAAATGGTAAGTTTGTTTAATGGCATGGGAGGGGCTTGTGCTTCATTGATCTCAATAGTTGAATTTGATCATTTAGTCCATCAACTTAGTGCAGGGCAAGATGCCGACAGGGGTTCACTGCTCATTATTTTCGCCGGACTGATCATCGGAACGATTTCATTTGCAGGGAGTATGGTTGCCTGGGGCAAATTAAACGGTAGTATTAAAGACTTCTCATTTCCTGGACAACACATTGTAAACCTTCTCATTTTTACGGCGATCATAGCCCTTTCCGCTTATTTGATTATCTCGGCGGACCCGGTTGCAGCTGACTTGTTTTACGTAGTTTTTGTTTTATCCATTATTTACGGATTGTTTTTTGTCCTACCAATCGGCGGGGCCGATATGCCGGTAGTTATCTCGTTGTTAAACTCCTTCACTGGCGTAGCAGCAGCATTTGGTGGGTTTTTATATAACAATCCAGTAATGCTGACGGGGGGAATTTTGGTCGGTTCGGCTGGCACCATTCTTACCATCTTAATGTGTAAAGCTATGAACAGGCCGCTTAGCAATGTGCTGATCGGATCATTTGGTGGTGGCTCAGCAGGAGCAAGTGGAAACAAAGATCAGGGTGCTTACAAAGAAATCAGTATTAGTGACTCTGCAGTAGTTATGAGTTATGCTAAAAAGGTAATGATTGTTCCTGGTTATGGGCTTGCAGTCGCCCAGGCACAACACGTATGTCACGAACTTGAAAAACTATTACTAGACAAGGGCGTAGAAGTACAGTATGCGATCCACCCGGTTGCAGGACGGATGCCAGGGCACATGAATGTATTGCTTGCAGAAGCGGATGTCGACTATGGAAGTTTGCTTGAGATGGAACAGGCCAATGAAGAATTTCCGTCAACAGACGTTGTTTTAATTCTTGGAGCAAATGATGTTGTAAATCCCGCTGCTAAATCAGATCCTACTTCGCCAATTTATGGCATGCCTGTACTGGATGTTGAACTCTCTAAGCTCGTAATCATCAATAAAAGAAGTATGAATCCCGGTTATGCAGGAATTGAAAACGAACTTTTCTTCCAGCCAAAATCGTCTATGCTTTTTGGGGACGCGAAATCAGTGTTACAGAAGTTGGTGGCGGAGATAAAAACACTGTAAAGTTGTAGGTTGTAAGTTGTAAGTACTAAGTTACGCGACTTATAACTTACAACCTATAACTTACAACTCTATTCCGCTCTCTTAAGCCCGTACTTTTCAATCTTACTATACAAATGGCTCCTCTGAATGTCAATGTCGTCAGCAGTTTTTGAAACATTCCAGTTATTTTTTTCAAGCTTATACTTGATATAATCGCGTTCAGCAAAATCTTTGTATTCCTGAAAATTCGTGAACTTGTCAAAATTAGTGCTTGCACCTGCTTCGCCATTTTCGAGGACAGGAGCGGCTGAGGATGGATTTGCAAAAGTACGTACGTCTCTATCTGTTATGACTTTATCACTTAATATAATCAAACGCTCGATCATATTACGAAGTTCACGGATATTTCCAGTCCATGGCATAGCCTGTAAGGCTTCCATGGCAGCTTCGTTGATCGTTTTCACTGGCATACCATAATCGTCGCAAATTTCAGTGCAAAAATTTTGGGCAATCAACGGAATATCGTCTTTACGTTCTGTAAGATGAGGAACATGTATAAGAATAACACTTAAACGGTGATAAAGGTCCATCCGAAAGTTACCTGCTTCAATTTCTTTTTGGAGATCCTTATTAGTGGCAGCAATTACCCTCACATCAACATCAATTTCTTTCTCGCCACCTACACGCGTAACCTTATTCTCCTGAAGTGCACGCAGCACTTTTGCCTGCGCCGACAAGCTCATATCACCGATCTCATCGAGGAACAAGGTACCTCCGCTGGCTTGTTCAAATTTTCCTATCCTTTGCTTGATCGCTGAGGTAAATGATCCTTTCTCATGGCCAAACAACTCACTTTCAATTAATTCCGATGGAATAGCCGCACAATTCACTTCGATCAGTTGCGAATTTGAACGATTGGATTTTTCATGTAACCATCTTGCCACAAGTTCTTTGCCGCTACCATTTGCACCGGTAATGAGAACCCGGGCGTCAGTGGGAGCAACCCGTTCGATGGTATCCTTTATACGATCAATCGCAACCGAGTTCCCCAGCATCTCACGAACCTTACTTACTTTTCGCTTTAATACCTTGGTTTCGGTTACCAGGGTCTTACGCTCAAGGGCATTTCTGACAGTGATAAGCAGACGGTTTAGGTCAGGTGGTTTGGAGATGAAATCAAACGCACCTTTTTTACTTGCTTCAACAGCAGTCTCAACTGTACCATGTCCAGATATCATTATAAATGGCAAATCCGGTTGAATTGAAAGCCCTTCTGTAAGAACCTCCATACCGTCCATCTTATTCATTTTAATGTCGCAGAGAATCAGATCGTACTCATTCTTTTTTATAAGCTCCAGAGCTTCAGGACCATTATCTACATCCTCTACCTGGTAATCTTCATATTCAAGAATTTCCCGCAAGGTATTGCGGATTGCCCTTTCGTCATCAATTATTAAAATTTTTGCCATATGCTTTTAATGATCCTTTTTTTTATTCTGCGAACATGAGTGCGAATATAAGGATTGTTTGAAGATTACTAAATGTTTACAAAAAAGTCCTCCCCGAAGGAAGGACTTTTATTCTATTATTAAAAATGCAAGCCTGTAAGCCGGGTTCTGTATCCGCCGAGGGCGGACTTCTATCATTTATCTAGCTGCGCAATCACTTGCTCAGTCTAACGACCTACCCATTCCGGATAATGCCGCACTTGCGGCATAAGTAAGCGGGCAGCTTCGCTTCCGGAACCTATTTGGTCTTTCAACTCCTGGGGTTTACCGTAATCCCGGTCGCCCGGGAAGACCGTGAGCTCTTACCTCACGTTTTCACCTTTTCCTCCAACCCGAAAGTTTGAGGTAGTTTATTTTCTGTAGCACTTTCCGTCTCCGATTTCACGAATCCTTCCTGTTAGGAAGCAGAATGCCCTGTGTTGCCCGGACTTTCCTCCCTGGTTTAAAACGGGGCGATAGAACGGCTTGCCTGACAAAGGTATAAATTTATAAGATGAAAGGGGTACTGAGTTATTAGTTGTTGGTTGATAGTTGTTAGGGCTAAACGCCTAACCAATCGGCTATAAGAGCGTCTGAGGTCTGAAGTCCGATGTGTTAACAGATGCGGGATTTTATGCGTTTTCCTCAGACCTCCGACTTCGGACATCCGTTACGCAACTTCCCGTATATCTACCGCCACCACACGTGAGACCCCCGGTTCAGCCATAGTCACCCCGTAAATAATGTCAGTACTTGCAATGGTTCTTTTATTGTGGGATACGATAATAAACTGTGATTGTCCTGAAAACTCGCGAATTATATTATTGAATTTATCGATATTGGTATCATCAAGTGGTGCGTCAACTTCGTCGAAGATACAAAATGGCGCAGGTTTCAATAAATATAACGAGAATAAAATTGCGGTAGCTGTCAGTGTTTTTTCACCACCGGAAAGTTGATTTATAGAAACGGGCCGTTTTCCTTTAGGTCTTGCCAGAATCTCAATATCAGATTCGAGCGGATTTTCCGGATCCACCAAGACCAGGTCGCAGCTATCCTCCTGGTTAAACAATGAACGGAAAACTTCAATAAAATACTCCCGGACTTTCATAAACGCTTCCATGAACTTTTCTTTAGCAGTGTCATCAATTTCTTTAATGGTTTGATGCAATGAGGCTTTTGCTTCTGCAAGGTCTTTTTTCTGAATTTGTATAAATGTATATCGTTCATTCATTTCCTGGTAAGCTTCCATTGCCATAGGATTAACCACTCCAAATTCATCAAGCTGACGTTTAATACCTTCGGTTCTTTCGCGCAGCCCCTGCTCGGAATCAGCTTGAAACTCGGCATCAGACTCCTGGTCTAATAAATCAGAGATGTCAATGGAAAACTCAACCGACAATCTTTCCTTTAACGCGTTTAGTTCCAATTTAATAGTTGTCTTTTGGTCCTTTAACTCGTTAATGATACCGTCAGACTGTTCTTTCTTATATCGGAGGGCCGAGATACTAGCTTCTGATTCGGTCACTGTTCCTCTGAAAGCATAGTAACTTTGCTCAGACTCCTGAACAGCTTTTTCCAATTCCTCCTTCTGTATATACATAGCTATCAGGTCGACATCTGTATTATCGGCATGCTGCAGGGCTTGCTGAATGCCGTTCTGAGTGGTTTCAAGCTCCATGCTGTTTGCAGTAATACGAGTTTCTAAACTTTGTTGCTGACTTTCCCGATACTCAAGGTCTTTTAAAATACCAGATACTTTGTTCTGCTGTTGGTGAAATTTAATATTTTCCTGGTTGTAGGCTGCAGATTTTAAGCTGAGTAATTCTGAAAACTCATTATACTTCTGTTGATCAGCAGCAAGTTGATCTTGCTTGATTTGCCTGGTCGTTTTCAATTCTATTAAATGAGGCTCTAATGCAATAAGCTGATTAGATATTTTGGTTATTTTTAATTCAATGTCTTGCTTTCTGTTCTGACTGTTTTCGATAAATGCGAGATACTGTTCCTGCTTCGTTTTGACAGATGTGTGTTCATTACCAATACGATTCATTTCAAATTGAAATTGTTGGATCAACTCGTTTTGTGACGAATTCTTCAGGCTGTTTAATCGATCCATTTTATCATCAATTGAGTTTTTCAGTTCGGAAATGGAACCCTGTGCTGAGCTGATGTCTTTCGACAGCTTCTCCAGATTTTTAGCCCTTCCTATACGTTTGCCCTCAAATAGGCCCACCGAGCCACCTGCCATACCAGTGCGTGTTTTTGAAAACATTCCGGTTTTGCTTAGTAGTACAACTTGATCTGAAGGTAATCCTGACATAAGTTGTTCTTCTTCGCCTGACTGAATAAGGAACACATTATAGAGAAGCATTTCGCAAAGTGGCCTGTATTTAGCATCAGTGTCGATTATCTCCAATGCAGGGATCAAGTCAGAATTATTGGTATTTACAGTAGGTCGTTGCGGGACCGATTTAAATGCTTCAAGAACAAAAAAACTGGCTCTGCCACGGGATACTTCACTTAACAATCGAATGGCCTGGACAGCGTCCGACTGACCTTCCACAACATAATAGTTCATCACAGGCTCGAGGTAATTTTCAATGGCGATTCTATACTCTTCCTTACAGAATAGAATATCAGAGAAGAGCGGTGCATGTTTCGTCCAGTTAGCGCTCTTCTTTAGGAACCGTATGGATTCCGGGAAACCTTCCAGGTTGTCTACCAGAGACCTGGTTAGATTGTACTCATTCTGTTTTGAATCAAGCTTTCTACTTTCCTGGCTTAACAATTCTTTTTCATGATTCAGTTGATCGTTCATGCTTGAAATTTGCAGCTTGAGTTCCTCCTCTTTTTCTTTAGCTAGTTTAAAATCTTGTTCTTTTTTGTCAAAATTGGCTTGTAAATCGCTAATTGCTTTGTTAAATTCATTGAGTTCTCCTTCCTTCGCCTGGGTATCAGCGACATTTCGGCTGCTTTCCTGATGAAGCGCGTCTCGTTGGATATTTAAAATTGCGATTTCTTTTTCCAGCTTGTAAACCTCGTTTTGAAATTCGCTGTTTGCCCTGATACGTATGTCCAGATCAGATTTATCCTTCTGCTGGGTGGTACGGAGCACATCAAGTTCAGAATGCAGACGTGCCAAAGTATCCTGCACCTGTGTCTGGATTTCGGTCTCTTGTAAGTGTTCCTCGTTTAAACGCTTCTGGTTATAAAACACGTGGTTAAGCTGATTTCGATCTTTTTCCAGTTCTTCGCTGAGTCTGTTTTTTTTATCCTCCAGGAACCTAAGCTGTTCGTTCTTCAATTTTTTCTCGCTTTCATAGGCTCTGATCTTAGAAATAAATTCGTTCGTTGCCTTCTGCTGTACAGAAAGGTTCCTTTCAAGATTAAGGCTGTCAAGTTTTTGTTTTTGGAGGAAGGCTTCGAGATTTCGAATTTCTGTGATTATGCTATTACCATCGATTAGCTGCTGCTGCTCACGGAGCTCAAGCCTCGCCAAAGCCTCCCTGAATCCGATGATTTTAAAGGATGAAAGTGCGATGCTAAATTTTTTATACTGTTCCTTGAGCCGGTAGTAGCGTTCCGCTTTTTTTGCCTGATTCTCGAGGGTTTTTAGATTCTTTTCAATTTCGAACAGGAGATCGTCGACCCGGCTCAGATCAGCTTCCGTGTCCTTTAACTTGTTAAATGTTTGTTTCTTTCTAAGTTTATATTTAGCAATGCCTGAAGCTTCTTCAAAAAGTGCCCGGCGGGAGTTATCCTTGTTTGCAATGATTTCATCAATCATCTTCAATTCGATGATCGAATAAGAGTCGGAACCTATTCCGGTGTCCAGGAAGAGATCTGTAATATCTTTGAGCCTGCACTGAACATCATTAAGCCGGTATTCGCTATCGCCGGAACGATATAATTTCCGTGTGATCGTAACTTTTGAAAAATCCGTTGGAAGGATATTCCTGGTGTTATCAAATGTCATAGAGACTTCTGCAAGATTTGATGGTTTTCGTGTCTTTGTTCCATTAAAAATAATATTCTCCATTTTTTCGGAACGCAGCATTCGGGTACTTTGCTCGCCCAAAACCCATCGTATTGCATCAACAATATTTGATTTACCGCAGCCATTTGGACCAACAATGGCTGTCACACCATCATTGAAATTGATAGTGATCTTATCGCCAAAGCTTTTGAAACCTTTGATTTCCAGTTGGGTAAGCTGCATTTTGTTAGTTAATGTGCCAGACGATTAGTAATCTTTTTAAAGGCTTAATTTATAAAATTATACAGACCTGTGTAAAGTTTTTAAGGTAAGCGTTAATTAGTATTATTTTTATGGATACAAAGACTAATTTTAATCAAATTATAGTCACATATCAAATATTTATAATACTATGGAATACAGACGTTTAGGTAAATCAGGATTAAAAGTAAGTGCACTATCTCTCGGAAGCTGGTTGACATTCGGGGGCCAGATTGAAGATAAAGTTGCTGAGGAGTTGATGGATCTCGCTTATGACAGCGGAGTAAATTTCTTTGATAATGCGGAAGGTTACGCCGGTGGCAAATCTGAATTGGTTATGGGTAAGATCCTGAAAAAAAAGAATTGGGATCGCAGCTCGTATATCGTTTCCAGCAAAATATTTTTTGGAGCTGAAGAGAAGAAGCCCAATATGATAGGATTGTCGAAGAAGCATCTTTTCGAGGGTACCAACAACGCTCTGAAGCGGCTGCAGGTTGATCATGTTGATCTGCTCTTTTGCCACCGTCCCGATCCGGAAACGCCAATTGAAGAAACGGTTTGGGCTATGCATCAAATAATTCAGCAGGGCAAGGCCTTATATTGGGGGACATCTGAATGGAGCGCCTCAGAAATAATGGAAGCGCATTATTTTGCAGAAAAAAATCATCTCGTGGCTCCAGTAATGGAACAGCCTCAATACAGTATGCTTTGGAGAGAAAAGCTAGAGAAAGAATTCCTGATGCTGTTCCGCAATTTTGGAATGGGAACTACAATCTGGAGTCCGCTGGCTTCGGGATTATTGTCCGGGAAATACAATAATGGTGCTCCAAAAGATACCCGTTTCGAAATGGAAAGCCTTGGCTGGCTTAAAGACCGCTGGTTAAAAGAGGAAAATCTTAAAAAAATCAATGAACTCAAGGCTATAGCTGACAAGCTCAATACCTCAATGCCTAAATTCGCTATCGCCTGGTGTTTAAAAAATCCTAATGTAAGTACTGTTATTCTCGGAGCTTCGAAAACGGCTCAGCTAAAGGAAACTTTAACTTCCTTGGAAATTGTTCCGCTGTTGACAGACGCCATTATGGAAAAAATAGATAAGATTACGGGTACGAAGCCGGAGACGATTGTGGTCTGAGGTCTGAGGTCTGAGGATAAACGTTCAAGTTACGATTGGGTCTGTAAAATAAACTGTGTCATTGGCTTCGAGCCCCCAGCCCTCCAAGGCTAAGGGGGCGGTGCAAATCAATTCAAATCTAACTTCATTCTTCCGGGAAACCAAATAGCTAAT
>NZ_JBKJUM010000062.1:0-7189 GCF_046590655.1 Daejeonella sp. | reverse complement strand
CCCGGTCATTTGCACAGGTACTTTTTGTCCGGCGGCTTCTAAAAAAGTAGGTGCTAAATCGGTTAAACTCACAAATTCTTTGATGCGCTGGCCAGGTTTAATTTTACCTTTCCACCGGATGGCCAACGGCATACGGACCCCTGAATCGTATAATGTAGCTTTCGCACGCGGAAATGGCATACCATTATCGCTGGTTACTACTATAATGGTATTATCCAGTTGGCCGGCATCTTCTAATATTTTCAGTATTTCACCTAATTCTCTATCCAGACGCTGTATCTCAAAATAATAATCTAAAATATCGCTTCTCACAATGGGGAAATCGGGTAACCAAGCCGGCACTTGCACTTTACTTGGCTGCATTCCAGATTTTTTTCCTGACCCTGATTCGTATTCACGATGAGGATCAGTACTGCCAAACCAAAAACAAAACGGGTTATCTTTAGGAGCTTTTGAAAAGAAAGTAGCGAAGTCTGGGTTTGGTTTGCCAGCAGGGTTAAAATCATAACCTCCGGCTATAAAATTTCCTGGTCCGTATCCTTTTCGGGTAAGCCCAACGTAATAGCCCTGGCTCTCTAAGATGCGGGTATAATTAGGGTATTCTTTATTTAAAACGCCCCATAGGTTTGCACCTTGTTGTAAGCGGTGCGGGAATTGCCCAGTAAGAATAGCAGCGCGGGATGGTGCGCAGGATGGTGAGGCACAATAGGCATTATCAAACAAAGCCCCTTCGCGCGCCACACGATCAAAATTAGGGGTCTTAATAATATTATCACCATAAATACTGGCATGTCCATAAGACCAATCATCCGCGATAACAAACAAAATATTGGGTTGTGTATTTGGAGATTTGGGCTTTTCGAAACTAAATAATCCAAATAATACTAAACAGGCTAAAATCCATCTAAAATGTTTCATAAATATTTAAAATCAGATTAATTTATAATACAGTCAAATATCGAAAAGAAGCAATTTACATCAATCAATTTACCTTTTCTCTCCAGACTCGAGCTTGACAATTAAGGCCTTCGCAGCTCTCAGATCATAATCAAAATTTTTATCGAGAATAGATTGGGGACTCTTGCTGGTGCTTTCGAGAGAAGCAAATTGCTTCAGGGCTGCTAAGGCTGGCTTCGCTTGCTGCCCCATAATTTCTAAAATATTCAGGGCCTGCACCCGGGCATGCAGGTTATTATTGATTAAGGTTTGCGATAAAATGGGTAGCGCTATCGTTGTTTCTCCCAGTCCATACAACGCTTCGGCTGCCGCTATACGCACAGCCGGTTCCGAATCCAACAATAATGCTTTTAATTGGGGTTTTGCTGCTGCCGCTTTTTTTTCTAAAATTACACATCCAATAACGGCCCAATACCTCACGATCGGGTTCTTATCGTTTAATCTTTCGATTAGTGTATTTAAAGAGCCGGCATCCCGGGTCGATGCCATTTCTGCCGTTTCCAATATTTCTGCCAGGGGATATTTTTCGCTTTGCGCAAAATCGTAGACAGTGCCGGTTTTCGCGATTTCGTATAGCTTAGCTTCCGGAATAAAACCAGCATCCCTGGTTTTTATTAAATAGTTCCGATTATCAGCCCGCATGGTTTCCAGTACCTTTTTATATGCCTGCTTGCCGGCCAGGTTCGTGATATTATGCGGATCGGCAGTTACATCGTATAATTCCTCGGTTGGTTTTACTTGCCAAAAACGGGATTGATCCTGGTTTAAAGTACCGGCCCGGTAGGCATTTTCCCAAGATACCATGGAGGGTGCCTGCCACAGATAAGAAATATGTTGACCGTATATTTTGTGCGGCATATAATTACGGACATATCTAAATCTTTTATTCCTGATAGAACGTACTAAATCCGTGCGCTCGTCCATCCTGCCCCGAAAGCCAAAAGCATAATCTTCAGGTTGAGTCTTTTGCTGGCCTAAAAAGGCATTTCCCTGCATGTAATTAGGCACTTTCACACCAGCTAAGCTTAAAACCGTTGGTGCAAAATCTTTGAAAGAAACCAGGCGGTCGGTTCGGGAAGCGGGCTTACCCGAAGCTAAAGTTTTAAATTTTTCTGGCATTCGGATAATTAAAGGCACCCTGAGCCCGGACTCGTATATAAAGCGCTTGCTGCGACCTAAAACACCACCATTGTCGCTGAAATAAAAAACAATGGTATTTTCTTCGAGGCCTGCTTCATTTAATTCCTTCAGCAATTTACCTACCTGTTCATCCATTGTCTGCAGTTTGTCGTAATATTGCGCCCAATCGTGTTTCATTTCGGGCGTGCGCGGATGGTAAGGGGGAATTGGCACCTTTTCCGGATCATGTTTTAAAGAAGCTAAAGGGGTATGAATATTGCTTTCGTGCGAAACTTGAAGATTAAATACGGCGAAGAACGGCTGGCCGGATTTCCGGTTTTTATAGGTAGCGGTGGTACTGGATTCATCCCATGCTTCGGGCTGATCGATGGTGTTATAATCTTTCTTGGCGCTATTGGTCGTGTAATAGCCAGCTTCCCTTAAATACCTGGGAAAAAACTTAATAAATGCCGGTATGGGATACTCACTACGCATGTTTTCAGTGCCCATAGATGAAGCCAGCATACCCGTAATGAGCGTTGATCGGGAAGGTGCACAAACCGGGGCCGCACAAAAGGCATTTTCATATAACACACCCCGGGCGGCCAATTTATCAATATTTGGAGTGGTGGCAAACTTGTCGCCGTAACAACCTAGCAGCGGACTGTTGTCTTCGCTGACAATCCAGAGAATATTTGGGCGGTCCGTCTGTTTTTGGGCACACAGGCTTAAGGAATAACCCGTAAGCAGGAACAAAAAAAAGGATTTTAAAGTGTTCATAATAACATAGCGGCCAGGCTTTCGGTGTAAATATAGTTTCAATCCTTCCAATCAGACCCTGTTTAATTAATAAATCGCCAGTCAAGAGTTTCCCCCTATGGACAATGGTGGCTGATTTTGTCAGTATTGAAGACATGGATAAATTTTGTAAGTAAAAAATTCACTGAATTCCACAAACAACACGGACATATTTCGGATAGTTTAGTTTTATTTGATGCCCTTAAAATATCTACGCCTTAAAATTCGTCTTAATCCAATTTGAAAGAGGCATCATTTCTGGAAATTCTGCACGGTCCGATGTCACGTCATCCATAAGCAGTTTGCTATGTTTATCCATCCAACTGAACATTTTATACAGGCTTTTACCTAAAAACAACCTTACTATTATTCCAGGTAAGTGATTATATTCTACTTTTTTGTTTAATGCGATTGAAAATTTTTCTGCCACTTGCAGAGAATCTAACAGTTCATTTCCTAAAGTGAGCGTTTTCCCTGAATATGCTTGAAAATTCCCAAAAATCTTCACTGCAGCTTTGCCAATGTCGTCTGTCGCAATGTAGGGCATTATTGTATCGCTGTTAATAGTCTGCGAAAGTTTCCCTTTTAATATTCCCTTTTTGACCTGGGGTATGAGAAAATTCTCATAAAATGAAGCGGGACGTATGATGGTATATGGCAGGGCCAGTTGTCGGATATGGTTTTCAATGACAAACTTACTGTCAAGATGTGGAACTCCGGTGTTAAGATGCGCAGCAATCGCCGAGGAGTACAAGAAATGTTTTACACCCGATTCCATCGCTAATGTAGCTAAACCAATACCCTGCGAGATCTCTTTATTAACTCCATTCTCAAATGTCTGGACGCTGAATACCCCATGCACCCCGTTAAGGTGTTCACGGTAAGTTTCAGGTTTATTTAGGTCGCCCTTTACCAGGATTGCATTTTGGTTCTTTAAAGCAAGTGCGTTAGGAGAATCTGGATTTCTTGTGAGCACTTTCACTGTATAGCCATTCTGAATTAAATTTCTCGCAACAGCGCCGCCTTGCTTGCCGGTTCCGCCGGTTACTAGTATATTTTTGCTCTCTGACATAATTTATTGCATTAAACATTTACCAAGCTTTTAACAATAAATATAAAACAATAGCAACATTATCAAGCAGTTAATTATTGCAATTATTTCGATTTTAATGTGATGTGCTTTACCGCGATTTTAATCAAATCGTCAGGGAGATTCCTTGAGTTTTAAAAGGTATTATGCAGGAAGATGACTAGCGGAGGGGTTGATGGTACCGAGTTTCAGCTAATGATAATTGGAGTATGACTTGCTTAGTATCCCTATTACTATCCGTTTTAGGATGAAGATTAAAAAAAGCCTCTTAATTGCTTAAAAGACTTTTTTTGTTAACATATGGCGGAGAGGGTGGGAACAATTTATTTAAAATCGTAACCTCATAATCAGCATTTTATATTTTTTGAGCCTTTAGGGGGCACCGAATAGGGCACCTTCAAATTCGACCAAATAACGCTATTGCTTATTAATATCAAATATAGTGAAAATCTTAAGCTGTTTTAAGACTTACTTTATTTGTGTTTTTAACCATTGCAGGTATTGTTCAGTTTGCGAGACTAAGTAATAAGGCAGGTTGAGTAAATGATAGGTTTTTCCGCCTGGCGTTGATGCTTTAGTGATACTAATTTCTCCTGCATAAAAACGAATTGCCATCGGATGCGGTGCCAGATCCATAAACAGATGTAATGATTTCAGTTTTCCTTCCGTCCCGGATTTTACTTCAACAGGTATAAGTTTTCCATCAAATGGCCATATATAATCCACTTCAGCGGTGGAACCCTGTTTTTCTCTTACCCAAAAATTAAGCCTGCTTAATGCATTAAATTGAGTAGCCAATAATTCCTGCCCAACCAGATGTTCAATTAAAATGCCCTGATAAACTTTATTTAAATCAATGGTTCCCAATATTTCTTTTTGTATTCCTGCAAAATAGTTGAGCATACCTGTATCGAGCACCTGCAACCGGGGAGATTTTTTATGATCAGGCAATAATGGCAATTGCACATTTGTACAAGGATACAACAGTTGAATGAGCAGGGCTTTTTCTAAGGTACGTAACGCTTCGCCCATATCGCGGGAACGGTAAGGAGAATTACCAAAACCTTCAAATTTTATTCGTTTTCCAGCCTGTGAAAAAGAGGCTCGAATGGCATGTCCTATGTGTTGAACCTGTGAGGCTGTGGAGGTATATTTCTCCACATCATCTATATAAGCGGTGATCAGAGAATCATAAATAGAAGAAAGTGCAGTTAAATCTTTGTTTTGACTATAATGCGCCACCACTTCCGGCATACCTCCAATAAGCGCATAAGTATGGAAAAGCTGTAAAAGTCTGTTGTGGGTAAACGGGGCGGCGGGTATTTGCAACAGGTATTGTAATGCCTCTTTTTCACCCAATGCTTCTAAAAATTCCGGAAAAGATACAGGCCTTAATACTTTATATTCCACTCTGCCAACCGGGAAGCTAATATTTTTATCAAACAGGGTTTCCAGCATACTTCCGGCTGCAATAACAGCTATACCTTTTTCTGTTTCATAGAAATACCTCAATATGTTCAGTGCTTCGGGCACTTCCTGTATTTCATCAATAAATATCAGGGTGCTATTTTTTTTGGTGAATGGCAGGTTTTTGATGAAAAACAGGGTCTGTACCAGTGTTTCAATGGTACTGAATTGCTCAAAAGGCTGCCTGTCGTTAGTTAGTTCCAGGTTCAGATAAATATATTGTTCAAACTGACTGGCAAACTGGTTAACAACCGTAGTTTTTCCAACCTGCCTTGCTCCTCTGATCACCAGAGGCTTACGATTGCTCTTAGCCGCCCATGTTTCTAATTCTTTGAGGATTAATCTATTGAACATATCACAAAATTAGGGTAAATTATCTTATATTTTGTAATAAAATTAGGGTTAATTTTTTGATATTTTGTAATAGAATGGGGGTAATTTTAAGAAAATCTGTAATTAATAGTCTGCTAAAGATAGTCCGGCCACTTTCCAACCTGCCTTAACACTTTTTCAACCGCTTACTAATTCTAAATTATTTTATTTATGAAAATAGCCCTGATACCTATTACTAAAACAAAAAACCCTATCTGTTTAAGTAGGGTTAATTGGTTTTTAATTGCGGAGAGGGTGGGATTTGAATGATATATGTATTTTACTGATTATAAGTATTTTACAACATAATTGAAAATGTAGACAACGATTAAGACATTATTGTCTCAGAAACGATGAAATTGACTTAAATGGACTTAAAGTTTAATGATCGACTACATTCATATACTCACTAGGATACTAGGCTCACAATAATCAATGCTCTTAAACCTACCGATCCCGGAATCTAAGACTTTAATACTCAGCACCATCCAGCACGCAAGTAGATGAAGTGTTCTTTCTAATCCGCATTTAAGCATTCTTCGCCAGATTTTAGTGTGGCCAATTCCACTGGATGATATTGAGTGACTTAGATTGAGATTTTTATATATTTAACAATTGAATGCTTTATTCTCATGCAACAAATTAGTCCACAATACTGACAACCTCATTGATAACGAAGGTGCTTTATGGAAGCTAATAATAATTAATCAGATAGGAGAATAAAAGATCACTGAAATAAATGAGCAAATTAAATTATATCGACCTTTTCGCAGGTGCTGGTGGTCTTTCAGAGGGGTTTATTAGAGAAAGCTTTGAGCCGATTGCTCATGTTGAAATGAGTGCAGAAGCATCGGACACCTTGAGAACAAGAGCTGCTTTTCATCATTTCAAAAACACGAAGAAGTTTAATCCGTATTACGCTTACTTGAAACAAAATATTTCTAGAAGTGAGTTATGGAATACCATTCCACAGCATTTACTTGAATCTGTTATTAATGAAGAAATCACAGTCAAAAATATTAAAAACATTTTTTCGAAGATTGACTTGCAACTTGATTCAAAGAAAGTTGATTTAATAATTGGAGGTCCACCTTGTCAAGCATATTCCCTTGTTGGTAGAAGCCGTGACCCCAACCGAATGAAGGGCGACAAAAGAAATTTTTTGTTTCGTTACTACGCTGAATTTCTAATTCGCTATAAACCGCGATTCTTTGTATTTGAAAATGTACTGGGATTACTTACAGCCGGTAATGCAACGTATTTACACGAGATAATGGCACTTTTTGCAGAAATTGGTTATACAGCGGACTACAAGGTTTTAAATGCTGAAGAATACGGCGTACTTCAAAAACGCAGACGAGTAATTATCATTGGAGAAAAAGGTAA
>NZ_JBKJUM010000010.1:0-8833 GCF_046590655.1 Daejeonella sp. | reverse complement strand
CCTCGTAAAAATAATCTCCACCCTCCTATTCGCCTGGCGGCCACTCTCTGTGCTGTTATCTGCCGCGGGTTCTGTAAACGATTTATGTAGTGCAGGCAGATTTTTAATCCCCAGAAGCTGGTTAACGGCATCAATAACTGCCTGATTTCTTCTTTTTGAAAGGGCTACGTTATAGGCCATGCTCCCAATGCTGTCGGTATGGCCAGTGATTCTGAAAGAATAGTATTCACTCAATTTTTGATAGTCAGCCATAGCATCTTTTAATTTTTCCATTTCGATTCTGGTAATATCAGATTTATCGAAATCGAAATATATCACAACGCTTTCCAGGACAGGTACGGCCACGGCATCATTAATTGATGGTGATTTTATTTCGGTTTGGGTCTGAACTGGAGGCCTTTGCACGGGCGCGGTAGTGACTGGGGTGCTTACCAAGGGCTGAGTCTTTTCAACTGTGGTTGGTATCGGGTTTTTATAAGCGTCCGGTAGAATATCTTCAAGCTTTTTACCCTGCAGAATAAGATTTGGATCTACTACTTTGCTTAGGTCCGGATAATTCCTGAACGCTGGTTGAGTAACATCCTTTTTGGAGGTGAGACTTCTGTCTTCAATAAAAACTCCTGAATCATAGATATTATCAGAAACATCAGCCAGCACAATTTTTAAATGGTACTTTTTATATGGAGTTACATACATCTGTGCTACCATCTTTTTGGTTATTCCATCATAGCGCAGGTTCCGGTATAAATTCTGATCCATAGTCTTTAAAAGTTCTGGATCAGGGGCTATGACCACACGATCTGCGTTTCCGGCATAGTTCGGCGAGCCAAAAATAGACGCGATTGAACGTAGGATCCTGCCTGGCAAAGTTCCGCGGTAAGTTGATTTCACAGGATCCTGCCGTTTAATAATTACCTGTTTGTAAAGATTATTATCGATGAAATGATCCTTATTGGTTTTGAAATTGATTGTATTGATACTTACAGGCACAGTGGTTGACGGAACAAGGGCAATATTTTTTGAACCTGTTTCGTCAGAAACAATAAATGCGAATATATCATTATAGGGCGAATCGACGTATTCAGGGTACTCATCAGAGCCAAACTGATAATTGAACTGAATACTGTTATCCATTGGCACAAAATCAAATTCGATGCTGCAAATGTCGTAGAGCTTTTCTTTAATTAATGATGACAGGTCCTTGTCTAATTCCGGAACAGCAACATCACTGAATGTGGAACTTTGATTGTGGGAGTTATTATAACCCGCAACATTATAAGAATTACCAGAAGATAAGATCAGTCCTTTTGGGACCTGTAAAACACCTGGCGTGCTGGTGAATGATAAAATGGAAAGCGGGTATCCTTTATGGCTTATATTACCGATAACTACACCTTGTCCGCTGAAATTTTTCTTAATCCAGTCATCTACGTTAATTGCTGATAATCTTATCTGGGCATTAGAGAACCGGGTGAAGATGAAAATTGTCAATATCAAAAGGAGAGCTTTCTTCATTTCTATATCAATTACGAGCACTAAACTACATTAATATACAATTTACGATTATTTTTTCAGTCTCGATTCAGCAAAAGCAAACGGAAGTAAACTTTTAATTCCTTTTGTCTTAATAATGGAACCATTCTGACAGTAAAATAAAACCTCAATTGGATAAGATTGCTTTTTTTCATACTCAGCCATTACCTGCAGACAGGCACCACAGGATGTTACTGGCTCTGTAATTTGAAACTTGTCTGTCTGAGCTGTTATGGCCATACTAATGATCCTTTCATTTGGATAGGTGGATCCAACAGTAAAAAGAGCCACCCTTTCAGCACATAGCCCTGAGGGATATGCAACATTTTCCTGGTTACTCCCAAAGACAATTTTTCCGCTTTCAAGCCTCAAAGCCGTACCGACCCGAAAATTTGAGTACGGGGAATGTGACGTGGACATCGCTTTAATGGCTTCATTACAAAGTTCCTGATCTGTGGTATTCAGTTCATCAAAAGACGAATATTCTTCGAATGTAATGGTTAGGGTATTATTCGGCATAGTAGAAGTCCTGAGCTTTCAGAAAATAACTGAAATGATTAGCAAGATAAGAATTATTGATTTAGCTCACTGGTCTTCAACAAGAACTTCTTCAGCCACTAACACTGGAAGGGGTTCCTCACCAATAAAGTCGACTTCCACACGCAAATTCTGGATAATGTGCTGCTGCCTGTCAGGAGTATTTTTCCCCATGTAGTATTCCAGAAGGTTCTTTATTGGTTGCTCCTTTGACAAGATTACCGGGTCAAGCCTGATATCTTCTCCGATAAACAGCTCGAACTCTTCGGGTGAGATCTCCCCAAGGCCTTTAAAGCGCGTTATTTCAGGCCTGTTACCGAGCTTCTGAATTGCGCGCTGGCGCTCTTCATCACTATAGCAGTAAATGGTTTCTTTTTTATTGCGAACCCTGAATAAAGGCGTTTGAAGAATTGAAACGTGGCCAGCCTTAACGAGATCGGGAAAGAACTGGAGAAAGAATGTCATTAGCAATAATCGAATATGCATGCCATCAACATCAGCATCCGTCGCAATGACAATATTATTATATCGGAGATTGTCTAATCCGTCTTCAATATTCAATGCATGCTGCAGCAAATTAAATTCCTCATTCTCGTACACCACCTTTTTGGTAAGTCCGTAACAATTAAGCGGTTTACCCTTCAGACTAAATACGGCCTGCGTTTGCACATCGCGTGATTTAGTAATTGAGCCGCTTGCAGAATCACCCTCAGTAATAAACAAGGTAGTATCCTGTTTACGTTCGTGGGTATCTTCGAAATGAATCTTGCAATCCCTAAGCTTTTTATTGTGAAGTGATGCCTTTTTTGCACGTTCATTTGCAAGTTTTTTAATGCCTGCGATGTCTTTCCTCTCGCGCTCTGACTGCATGATCCGCTTTAATAAAGCGTCTGCATCAGCGGAATGCTTATGCAAATAATCGTCGAGGGCCTTTTTAATAAAATCGTTGATAAATGTCCGCACACTTGGCCCATCAGGAGCGATATTTTGCGAACCCAGTTTGGTTTTTGTTTGAGATTCAAACACAGGTTCCTGAACACGTATGGAAATGGCAGAAACTATAGACGCCCTTACATCAGAGGCATCAAATTCCTTTTTATAAAATTCCCGTATAGTTTTAACAACCGCTTCTCTGAAGGCGGCCTGATGGGTTCCACCCTGTGTGGTGTGCTGACCATTTACAAATGAATAATATTCCTCGCCATACTGTTGCCCGTGGGTCATGGCTACCTCGATATCATCTCCCTTGAGATGGATAATTGGATATCGGATCGTCTCGACGTCGGTGTTTCGGGTCAACAAATCATATAGCCCGCGTTCCGAAAAATACTTTGTACCATTGAAATTGACTGTCAGGCCTGAATTCAGGAACACATAGTTCCAAATCATGCTCTCTACAAACTCCGGGATATAATGATAGTGGCGAAATATAGTGTCATCAGGATAGAAAATAACTGCAGTACCGTTCCGTTGTGTTGTTTCCATTTCAGGAGGGTCGCTAACCAGCAAACCTTGTTCAAACTCTGCTTTTTTGGTACGCCCATCCCTGTAAGATTGCACAGAAAAATTTGCTGAAAGGGCATTAACGGCTTTGGTACCCACTCCGTTCAGGCCTACCGATTTTTGAAACGCCTTAGAATCATATTTGCCACCCGTATTGATCTTCGAAACACAATCAATGACCTTACCAAGAGGAATACCGCGTCCATAATCACGTATAGAAACTTTTTTATCGGCTACCGTTACCTCAATAATCCGCCCGGCGCCCATTACAAATTCATCTATGGAATTGTCCAGAATCTCTTTTAACAGGACATAGATTCCGTCATCGTAAGCCGAACCGTCGCCAAGCTTGCCTATGTACATCCCCGGACGCAGGCGTATATGTTCCTTCCAGTCGAGGGACCGGATACTATCGTCACTATAATCTAATTCTGCCATTATTAAAGTTGTACGTTGTATAGGTTGTAAGTTTCTAAACGCTGTGCTATCGACGCAGACGTATAACTAATATTTTATCTCATACAAATCTAAAATTTTGAATGGTGTGCGATGGTAGGAGATTTCAACATTTGAACATTATAAATACTTGATGAAATGAAACTGTGCAATCGGGCTGAATAATCTGGAATTAAGGTTGATAATGGAATGATAAGGAGGTTGCCCCGTGGTGCGGGGCCCGGGCTTTTCGCTTCAATCTTTTCGCCTTTCAGGCCAAAAGCCTGCCTGCCGGACAGCTACTGTTTGGACACAAATAATTAGCCGAAGCGTCTGTCAGCTCAATTGCCTCGAGTTTTAAAGCGATGTTTAATTATCTTTGAATCGGCTTTGGAATGCGGATCATAGGATGATCGTTATGATATTACCATGTCAGCTTATCCGCCTAGTCTCCCCCGCTGGCGGGCTACCGTGTACCCACAAATAAAAAGATGATATTTGTTGATGCAAAGAGTAACCTATCAGGGCTATTTCGGAGATAAGCGAATAGAGTCACGCGGCAGTTCGCTTCACCAACGTTTGTTTAGCAGTGGTACCCGGAGTATACAAGGCCTTTCTATTAACAGAGCAGAACAAAAGGCCTATTACCGATTCTTACATAATGATCGGGCCAGCGAAGAGAAGCTTATTGAAGAATTGATTGGGCGATGCTCCAGTCAGGTTAAAGGAAAAGTTGTATTAGCCATACAAGATACTACGGAAGTTAACTTAACTACACACAAAGGCCGTTTACAGAGCCACACGGGATTAGGAGGCATAGATGACAGCAAAGGCATTGGCTTTAAGCTGCATCCTTCGCTGGTTGTGGATGCCCAAACCTGTTTTCCTTTAGGGTTTTCTAGCATCAGAATGTGGGGACGTGAATTCGATATGGATACCAAAGCTGCGCGCAAATATTTACCAATTGAGCAAAAAGAGTCTTACAAGTGGCTCCAAGCAAGTGATCAAAGTAAAACAGCGTTAAATGAGGCTGCTGCGATAGTTATTATCCAGGATCGTGAGGGAGATATCCTGGAACAGTTTATTCGCATTCCGGATGAACGTACCCATCTTCTAATCCGTTCCCGGTTAAACCGGTTGACAAATGATGTGGAGGGTAAGCTCTGGGATACCCTTTCAGCTTCAGCAAAGCTTGGAACATACCAGGTTAAACTGGACAGTGATAGTCATGGGAATTTACCAGCCCGTGAGGCAACGATAGAAGTTCGATGTATAAAAACCAGTATACGTAGAAAAGGCAAAGGGATAAGCGCTGAACTGTATGCTGTGGAAGCTCTTGAGGTCGGATGCGTGGGTTATCAGGGTGTGCACTGGAGATTATTAACAACCTGGCCAGTAACGGATTTCGATCAGGCACGCCTTGTCATTGAATGGTATACCTGGCGCTGGTTTATCGAAGAACTTTTCCGAATGCTTAAAAAAGAAGGGTTTAATATTGAAGGTAGTGAACTGGAAACAGGCTGGTCAATTCGTAAGTTAACGGTAATGCTTCTGGATACGATCATGAAGCTGATGCAGATGCATATTGCTTACAATGAAGCTGAGGAAGCAAATGTGCCCGACAGTGATATACTATTCACCAAGGAGGAGCAGCGATGTATTGATGCTCTGAACGAAGTAAATGAAGGCAAAACAAAGGCCCTGAAAAATCCTTTCAAAGCTGGCAAACTGAATTATGCAGTATGGGTTATATCCAGACTAGGTGGCTGGAAAGGATATACCTCGCAACGAAAACCGGGCATGACCACCATGTTCAAAGGGATAAATAAATTTTATGATGTCTTCGACGGTTGGACACTCCAAAAAGATGTGGGTACACGGTAGGCTGGCGGGGGCAGGGGCAATGTCATTAACTTAAGGGCTAAATAGCACGTTTATAGTTGGTTAAGGTCTGATATTTTCCTTTTGCCCGTTTTCCCTTGACTTCTCTGGGGTAGCTTCGCGAAGGCCTGATTGGTTCTGTATATCTTTCAAACAGGCTTTCCAACTCGATTATGATTTGTTCAGGATCAATTTCTATAAAAATTCTGATGAGATGCCTTTTTAATAGTCCTAATGCTACATTCTTATTAATTTTATAGTGATATTTTCGGCCTCTTGTCTTTTTTGTTACGGAGCTTTGAGCCGGCTTGCTCAGTATGTTTTGTAAGTTGCCGACAAATATTCCAGCATAGAAATCTTGCAAAACCGTATTCACTTTATATCCGCTGAAAACCTCCATTTGCTGATTGTTTTTTCGGATGGCATAACTGGTTTCTATTCCCCAGCGCTTAAAATAGAGATCACTAAAGATGCTTTCCGGATATTCATTTTCATCCAGCAGGCTGGTAATCAGGGTTTCTGTTGAACCATCAGCCAATTTAACTTTTATTAACCTGACAACGATTGTAGAAGCTTTTGTGAGCCTATAGCCATGCTTTTTAAGCTCTTGAATGGCTATGTCAGTAGCCTTAAAAGTGACTGCCTGGCTGGTGTTCACGGAAGACATGAAAGCAATTACTTCTTTGTTGAAATTAGTCCGGCAACGCATCACAAAGTGAAGTGGCTGTTCCTGTTCAAGATGAAGGTAAAGAGCACTAAAGCTTGGATACCCTCTGTCGTAAATAGTGAGTGTATCTGGCTCTAAATAAGGTATCCATTGATAGGCCACCTGCTGCTCGGAGATATCAATGGGATAGATGGCAGAGCAAACCGTAAGATCATTCAGGATATCATGCAGCTCCATGATCTGTCCCATGGCAATAGAAGTAGATTGATTGGATTGGACACCAAAATGAGTAATAAGATCCGGCTTATTGATCAGGTAGGCAGTAGAACCATCGATAGCCATCAGGCGAAATCCATTCCAGCGTTTTACATCCTGCTGATAACATTCATAAAAGCTTTTCACCAGCACACTGTTCCACAATGTGAAGAAACTGTAATCAAGCTTCTGCCTTTGTTTACTTAAAGCGGCTTTGCTGGCACAGGAATGCTCAGGATAATAGCTCTGGAAAAAATCTTCCAATTCAATACTCAGACTTCGCTTTAATAAGCTGATTATCAAATAAACCATCCGTTCCAGGGGCAGTTTCCTGTTTTTTGTAAAGGCTTCCGGGGGAGTGAAATGATGACGTAATGAAGGATCTTCTTTCACCTGAACTAAAAATGCCTTTAGCCTCTTAATTATTTCTAAGTTTGCTTCTCTCATAGGGGTATTGTTTCGAAGCTTAAAGAAACTGCTTTTGCAGTTTCTTTACCCTATGGGAATATACTTTTTCTTAAGTTAATGACATTGCCCCAACCCCCGCCAGCGAGGGACACTGGGCGGATAAGCTGAGCTGAATTTCATACCTTACGCCGATGTTAAAAAGCTTTCTTGTTTTTTTCCGCTTTTACCTATTCTGGATATTCTTCTTCGCCCTCGACAGGCTGATTTTTCTGCTTTTTTTTTCTGATCAATTAAGCCAGGTAAGCATTGGAGATAAGGCTGCAACCTTCTGGTATGCGCTAAGACTAGATTCAGCTATGGCCGCTTATATTTCGGCGCTCCCACTATTAATTTACATCATATTCCTCTTCCTTAAGCGAAGCTTTTTTCCTCCCCTGGCAGGCAAAATATTTGTTGTTTTTCTATTACTGATTTTCGTTTTCATCAGCGGCTTTAACTGGAATTTATATCGGGAATGGGGCACCAAAATAAATTACAGAGCAATTGATATGGCATTTAGTTCGCCGACAGAGGCCATGGCATCCAGTGCTTCGCAGCCAATCTTTTATTCCGCATGTATTGTTCTGGCGCTTTTTGTGTGCGGGCTGCTTTTAGCAAACTGGCTTATCGACTTTAAAATTTCCGACAGGGAGAAGCCCTTTCTGACTAAAATTACAGGAAGCATTGTGGCTGTAGCACTGCTTGTGTTGGTAGCAAGAGGCGGCTGGCAATTAACACCCATTAATCAGAGCATGGCGTACTTTTCAACAGAACCTGTTTTGAATCATGCAGCTGTTAATACGCAATGGAACCTGTTTCAGGATATTATTAATAATAAATTTGCTGCCAGGAATCCGTATAAATATTATACCGTTGCCGAATCTAAAACGATCATAGACGAGCTGTTCCCTGATCCTGGGTCCGGAACTATTCCAATACTAAACACATCTAAGCCTAACGTAGTGCTCATTATTGTCGAAAGCTTTACCACTGCGCTAATCGAAAGTCTTGGAGGGGAAAAGGGCATTGCTCCGAACATGTCAGACATTAGCAGCGATGGATTGCTCTTCACAGATATTTATGCCGCGGGGGGTCGGACTGACAAAGGTATTATTGGCACTTTAAGCGCATTTCCTTCGCAGGCCATACGCACCATAATGAAACACAATGACAAGCAGGAAAAGTTGCCTGCCATTTCGCAGGAGATGAAGGCAAATGGTTATAACACTTCTTTTTATTACGGGGGGGAAAGTGAGTTCTTTAACATGAAGTCTTACATTCTTAGTCATGGTTATTCCAAACTCGTAGATCAGCATTCATTTCAAAAAAAACATATGAACTCTAAATGGGGTACCTATGATCACATGGTTTTCCAAAAAAATGCAGCTGATCTGGACGCAGAGAAAACACCATTCTTTTCCACCATTTTAACACTCACTAACCACGAGCCTTTTGAACTACCGGGTACTCCCCGCTTTAAGGGCGAAGATTCCGATAATAAATTCCGAAGCACCTTTTTTTACACCGACTCCTGCATTGGAGCTTATATCAAAGGAGCTAAATCGAAAAAATGGT
>NZ_JBKJUM010000154.1:0-57025 GCF_046590655.1 Daejeonella sp. | reverse complement strand
TTCATGCTTTGGTTCCGGCACCATCGATTCGAATCTTATTTCTAAATATGGTTCTCCTTTTGCAATAGAAACTTGTCATATTAAATTAAAAAACTCAGATCTTTCTGCTGAAGTTACTCGTTCATTATTTAATACCGCTCGTCAATATCGCGAAAGTTTTGACGTATACGGCTCTAATAAATCATTTGAATGGTCTCTTATTGAAAATGAAGAAAGCGTTATACATACCGGCGAATCTCCTTCAAGGGTAGAAATTCCAGACTTTGCACATTTATTGCCAAAGGAAATTCAGCACTTTACAAGCGCGGGTGTTTATGATTCAGATGATAATCAGCATCTGTCATTTATTCAAGGATCAGGTCATGGAGGTTCTCATCCGCATCTTGTAGATGAATTTCTTAATGCTCTTATGGAAGGCCGCCAACCATACCCCAACGCTATTCAATCAGCTAATATCGTATGTGTAGGTATACTAGCTCATGAATCAGCAATGAAAGGAGGAGAAATTATGTACCTTCCCGAGTTTACCATATCTAAATAATGAAGCCAATTTGATTGGAAGTGAAATGTACTTTTAAACATGGCTGAACTAAAATTTCATTTTCTTATTTGTTTTTAATCATAGAATAACGCGTTTAGGCATTTCATGATATTTGCGAATTTAGTGGGGCGTTTCTAAGCATCGCAAAGGCTTTTAAAACCTTGCGATCAGGATCAAAAAAGGTGCACGTCTAACGGATATATTGATTTTGTAAAATAAGAAACTCAGTTGCTTAAATGTAGACTACTTACTGGTTTACATTTCCATTTCAATCCCGTATTTAATGATGAAGATCATTTCATATCCTGCGTTGCATCATGATTTTTCCGCGATTTAAGGATGAGATTTGGGTATAATTTCAACATCATGACAACTTCCATAGAAAAGGACGAACTAGGGGCCGAACTTCAGGAATTATACCTGAGAAGCAAACAATGGCTCTCGGAGCTTGATTTTCAGAACGATGAAATGATGTTTCTAAAGGGGCTTTTAGGGATAAATTGCCACGTTCTAATCATAGGACATGAAATCGACACAGTAGCAGAACGCTTCATAGACGCGGCAAAAATGGAGGAAAAACAGTCTTGTCTAAGAACACAGATTGGCGATTTTATGCACTTGCTAGGTTCGCTGCTGAAAACCGTCGATCCGGTTATCGACTATAAATTGATGCTTTTGTACAACAAGCTTGAGTCAGATATCTATATAAACGCCGAGAAATTCCAGCTATTTAAAAATCGCGTGCTTTACACCACCGCCGCACCGGCTGCTGAGTTGTCCACTGTTAAATAATTTCAAAACATAGCAAACTCCGTTATTCTTCTACGTTTCTAAGAAACTTAACTTCCTCATCAAAGAAGGCAAGTTCGGACAAATGATGTCTGTTTAATTTACAGCTCCTGTAATTCTGATTCATTCTCTATGATCATAGCTTTTAAGTTTAGGGTATAAAAATCAATAGTGGTAGCCGGAGACCATATTATGGGCTTCATCTGGTAAAAATAATTTAGATCATACATTGGTATCTGGCTAGTCTAAGGCCTTCAGTTTTAACTTAAACTCTACATCCAGCTCATCATTGGTTTGGATCAAGCTTCCTATCTTCCTGGGAGGAATAATTTTGAAATCAGAAAAATTTATTTTCTGGTTTCCTATTAATGTTAGGGACTTAGCTTCATCCGAAATAAATCTGTAATCAACTTGAAACTGCCTTGTTATACCAGCAAGTTCAATAGTGACCGTCCCTTTCACGAGATTTGACTGGTCATTAAGATCTGGGTACCTGGTTAGGCTAATAAATCTGATAATCAGATGAGGGAAATCTTTAGCTTTTAAAGTTTTTCGTAGATCTGCGGTCATCACCAGATTAAGGCAATCAAAATTTTGTACATCGAGCTTCAGGCTGCCTGTCATTTTCAGACTCTCAGAGTTAGTTACTTTGTAAAAAGTCAGGGTGTCTGGTTTATAAAAATTTGCAATAACGCAACCAAACTTATTGACATTAGTACTGCCGAGCACCTTTAAATAGCAGCCTTTAGTGATTACCCACCTTGTTAAATAGGGTTTGCCCATCGGGATGTTAAACGCAGAGAGCAACAAAATGGAGAATAATAATATAGGCTGGAAGCGGCACATAGCTTGATTGGATACCATAAAAAAGCAGGCTAAGAACTCAGCCTGCTTTTGAGAAACTTTTGTTTAGAATCCAACAACTGCCTGGATAACGTATCCGTTAAATTTACCGCCATTACGGTAATCGGCTACTGGCAGGTTATTATATTTTTGAGTTACATACTCTCCCTTTAACAATACATTTTTTGTTAAGAACCATCCAGCACCAAATGCTAAACGATTAACTTTTACATCCTGAGTATAGGTTATAGGCGGAAGTGCTCCAACCGCGGTTATGTTGGCAGGTCTGTAATCCAGGGAATTATATCGAACTCCGACAAATAGATTTTCGGCCTTACCTAATCTATAAACAGCATCAATTGCATACTGACTGGCTTTTCTATCTGCTGTTTCATTTTTAGTTCTTCCTTTAGCAACTTCGAAGGTCCCAAACAATTCAAGTCCGTATGCTTTAGCAAATCCATTAAGCTGTATAGCTTCAACTTTTTTACTAAAACCGGGATTTACACGGCCCGAGGTAAATTGTGCAGTCGCAGTACTTCCAATTTTTTCCATAGTCATGAAATAATTAGAACCGGTACGATCACCTGCGTAAAGTGTCTGGCCTCCAGAACTTTTGTTGCCATAGTATGACACTGCCAGGCGGACACGCATGTCGTGATTCAGTTGTTTGTCCCAGCCTCCTTTAAAATAAAGGGCCGGAGATTTGCGAATATTAGCATCTTGAGGTGTAGCAACCAGGCTATCAATGTTCCCTTTTATCATGCCGTTTGAAACACCCAGCAATCCAAATAATCCATTCTTTCTTACCAATATTTCTCCGCCAATTTCTGTAGTGAAGGCATCCATAATATAATTTTCAACAAAAGGATTATAGATAGTTCCTCCGCCGTCTGATCTGCGGAAATGCTGATCGCCATAGTTAATTTCCATGTGACCGATTTTAATGGTGGTTACTTTCATAATATCTTCCCAGATCTGGCCTTTAAAGGGAAGCTTGTCGAATTGAATATATCCGCCCTTTACCCAGGTTTCGTTATGGTGCCGGGAAGAGAGGTAACTGGTTAAATTTAAACGGATACCGTCTGCTAACTGCACATCCATAAATAGGTTGGCATTTGCTGTGTTAAACCCGGGCGACATTCTATACAGGCCTCTTGAGGTATTTTCGTGTTTTAATCCCTGGAAAGACTGAGTAAAACCAGCTCCAAATTGCACCTTCACTTTGTTAAATGATGTAAGAGTATCTCTGGGTGATTCGAATACGTTTATCCCGATTTTATCGTAGGGGCGAAGATTGGCAACCTCGGTTTGCAGTTTGTCTGACTGTGCCATCAAAGCAAGTGGGCTTACCAGCATTGTGGTAAGAGCTGCTTTTTTCAGAATACTAGAAATTTGAATCTTCATTTTTATATTTAATAAGTAAGATTTAATGATTCAGGCTTTTAATTCTTTAGTTTTAATAGAATATCGATTGTGACCTCATTTGCTACTTTTAAAGCTCCCATCATAAATGTTGGAGCCTTTATGTTAAAATCGCTCATATCGATATTTTGGGAACCTTTGCAGGTAAGTTCCTCCCCGTTAACCGTATAATTAGTTTGTATGGATACCCGCTTTGTTACCCCGGCGATGGTTAAATTTCCGGTTACCTTAATAGATTTTTGCTGTGCTACAACAGTAGCATTTGTTAGTTGAAACGTAATTCTGCTAAACTGTTCTGCTTTTAAGGCTTTGTGCGCCCTTTTATTCAGCAGGTCTTCTTTGCCTTTAAGATTGGTAACAGGAAGTGAAAAGTTTAGAGCAGTAACATCCTGTAACTGGTCGTTCTTTAAAAGAAAACTACCTTCACAGTTGAAGTTCGTAGCGCTCATTATCCAATCGTGTATATTAGAGGTTCCATTCACTTTGATTTGCGAACCAACAGTGCTTTTGTAAGAACTCTGTCCTGTAGCTTTTTGAGTAAAAGCGTGAATGCTTAATACTGTTATAAGGAGGAGAAACCTGGAAAAGTACTTTCGTGTGCTAAGATTTAAATTACTCATGGCAGTGAACATTGTTTGTTAATTTTTCAGTCAAAGGTATTCTGGAGCCAATAAGCCGAGAATGATATAAGGTGTTAAAAAAAGTGATCTACAACACAAAACCGGTTTATTTTGATATCTATGGAAATACAAAAACAGTGATATGGGAACAATAAAAAAGGAAGTTCTGGAAAGGAATTCTTAAAACTTCCTTTGGGTTTATTATAGTAAACCCCTGCAAAAAGAAACTCTGGCGGGAGTCGCCAGCTTCGGAATGGGATTCTGATGCTTACTAAGGTTGGCGGGGATTGTAGTGAAAATCCCTGCCTGTCCGGCAGGCAGGCTTTTTGCCCTTCTTCAGGGCGAAAAGATTGTAACGAAAAGCCCGCCCGGACGCCCAAATGCATGAACTTTAAAAAATTACTAATCGAACTCAGGTAAATTGTAAAACAATAATTAATTACTGAGCAACTAATCCGGCGAATCTGCTTCCAGGTTTTGTACTTTTCGATAAATATAAACTAACAATGGACAATCTCAATTATACAACGGCCGATAAAGCGGTACGGGAGGTACAATCTGGCGACCGCGTTTTCATCCATGGCAGCGCCGCCACACCAATTTGTCTTGTAGAGGCGCTTCAGGTACGTTACCGGGAACTTCGGGATGTGGAGCTGGTAAGCATTACCACCTTGGGCGATGTTAATTTCGACCGCCCCGAGCACCGTGGCTCATTCTTTTTTAATTCCCTGTTCGTATCTGAGGCTACGCGTGACGTTGCCAATAGCAACGATGGGGACTATGTTCCCATTTTTTTAAGCCAGATTCCCCAGCTCTTTCGGAAGGAGATCCTTCCTATTGACGTAGCTTTAATACAGGTTTCACCACCTGATGTGCATGGGTATTGTTCATTAGGGACCTCTGTCGATATAGCGCGGGCTGCCGTTGATACTGCCAAAACGGTCATAGCTCAGGTAAATCCTTTAATGCCGCGCACTCACGGTGATGGTTTTGTTCATATCAGCCGAATCTCGGCATTAGTATGGAAGCAATGGCCATTACCAGAGGTGGATTATTCCGCCAAGGTAAATGAAGTAGTTAAAAAAATAGGATATAATGTAGCATCCTTAATTGAGGATGGAGCTACTCTGCAATTGGGGATAGGAAGCATTCCCGATCAGGTTCTTCAGAATCTTAGCCATCATAAAAACCTGGGCCTGCATACCGAAATGTTTTCAGACGGGGTTATTGACCTGATTCAGAAAGGTGTAATAAATAATAGCAAGAAGCGCCAGAATGTGGGTCTTTCGGTAACGGCATTTTTAGCCGGCACGCGCAGGCTATATGATTTTGTACATGACAACCCTTCAGTCAGGGTAATGGATATCAGCTATGTAAATGATACGAGCATCATCAGGCAAAACCCCCGGGTTACCGCTGTTAACAGTGCGATTGAAATCGACCTGACAGGCCAGGTTTGTGCCGATTCGATTGGAAGCTACCAGTTTTCCGGAATTGGCGGCCAGATGGATTTCATTCACGGTGCAGCATTATCAGAGGGAGGCAAGCCCATCATTGCAATTCCGTCACAAACTAACAAAGGCATCAGTCGCATAACGCCGTTCTTAAAAGAAGGAGCCGGGGTTGTTACCACCAGGGGACATGTGCATTGGGTAGTAACTGAATTTGGTATGGTGGACCTCTTTGGCAAAAACCTCAAACAACGTGCGAGTGCATTGATTTCCGTTGCGCATCCGGATCACCAGGAAGCACTTGAGCTGGCTTTTCACCAGAGGTTCGTGAAGCGGGATACAGGGAAGTATATATAACACCTGCAGTATTGCCCGAATAGAAGAAGGAGGCTGTCTCAAAAGGATAGTCTGCAGGACATCTCCTTTTGTGTTGCATAGGTTTCGTAATACTTATCTGACCCGCGAGACGCTCATAATATTTTAAGTACATGCACAAATGTCGGCTCAGCATTTTGTTGGCTTGCCCAATTAAACCTCAACCGGCTATTGAGTTCGCTGAAAAGTCGGTCGGAATAAGTATTTTTTCATACGTTCTATATTAAGTATACTCTCTAACAATATTTTTCGTCAACGGATTGGCTTCAATAAGCTTAAGTTCGATTCAATATTAAAACAGGGACATGCTCATAATTCAAAAGGGTTTTACTAATACTTTTGTGAACGAGCTGGCCAAAAAAGGAGCGCTTTTTGTGCGCGACAGCAATCATATCAAAGGCTTTATAATCTGAATAGCTTGCAAGGGCTTGTGCAACATCTTTTCCCCGTACATCGGCATAATGGATATCCCTATACTTCCGACCTGAAATAACAGCGTTAAAATCATAACGGTGGTTGTCCCTGCTCTCTTGGGTAGCCTCGGGATCTGATACGTGCAGTACGGTGATGGCGGCATCCCATAAATTCCCAAAGTCCTCTACAAAAGAAAGTGCGTCTTTCTCGGCGGGATTAAGATCGGTAGCAAAAGCGATGTTTTTAATGAGTTTTAACTCTGCTTTCTCCGGAATTACCAGTACCGGGCAGGACGCATTATCTATTACTGCCTCGCAATTGCTTCCAAACATGAAATGGCTGAACGCACCATCTTTGCTTTTTCCGCCCATAACAATAAGCCATGGATGTAATGATTCAATGCTTTCTGCAAGGCTGCCCGGCCGGCTTGTCCAGCCCACTAATGGCGGGTCTGATTTGCCGAGCTTTTTAATTAATTTATTTGCCAGAGCTTTTAATTTTTCATCGACTATCTTTTCTTCTTCTTCATAATTCTCATAAATAGGATATAAGCCAACTTCAGAAGGATACACCTGGGCTGCTGGGAAGGCTGTGTATAACTGAACGTGGGATTTTGCTGCCCTGGCAATTTCTATGGCTGTTAGAGCTGCTCGTTCTGCTTTTTTAGAAAAATCGATTAATACCAGGATTGTTTTCATATCTCATCAGTTTAATGTTAACGTTCAATCTTTCAAGCTGTAATGTATGAACGCACATCCTCACACCTACCTTTTAAGTAGAGAATTTCAGTACTTCCACCTGCTTTTTGTGTGCTCATCGTCCAGACTTTTTCGCGCGCAATTCCGTTAATAATACGTCCGCACAAGAAAGGTTGAAAGTCTGGCCAACAACTGTTTTCGACGGCAGCGCAAAGGCGATTATCAACAGCAAACATTTCGCCAGCTTCAGAAGTCGTAGAGTGCTCTTGGTCATCACCTTTAATGTTATTAAAGTTAAAAGGACTAAGCTTTTAAAAGGATGATGCTTCTTTCAATTTAATGTGATCATCATCACAAACGACTCTGTTAATAACTTTTACATCTTCTGAACTTCTTACTTTGAAATAGTCAGAATCTGCAATACTGATGCTAGCACAAGTAATCAATCATAATTTTTTGTGATGCTGGTCATTTCTTTGCTGGGTGATTTGGGGCAATTTTGTAGTATAAAAACAAAAGCTATGGCAAATGATAAAAACATCTCTTATAGAACACCTGCAGCATTTAATTATCAATCTGCAAATCAGATCGCTTCCCCTGGCATTTGGGATAAATATCTGTCATTTGTTGACACTCAAAAACCATACGCCATTGCGTGGTGGCTGGGATCGCTAATGCTTCATGGCTGTATCCTTATTCCCATTAATTTTTTATTAGTTTATTCTTTTGACGGCCCGACAGCGACATTTTTATTCATCAGCATGACTTTGTTTTTCATTAACGTAATCGCAAACATGGGCAGTGCAGCCTTCAGGTTTACATTTAATTCGTTTGTTCTGAGCATTGCGATCCACCTGCTAATGATTATCTGGGCCCTCGCCAATATTTTGTAATTAATAACAAAAGAACGGGTGCTAAAGCCTCAGGGTTTAATTTCAAAAACTAACAAAACGCTATCCAGTGCATATATCTTTATTTTTAATTCTATTTTTTAAAACCTGGAGAGTGATCATGATCATATAAAAAATTGTCGGCTGTCATATTTTAAACTCACTGGTATATCCATTTTTAGGAATCAATTCTTGGTATTATGGATGCTGTTATTTTGCAATCTCTTGGCGGGGCGGAAACTGTAACCGGTTCCAAACATTTTCTGACCACCCCCAGCTTAAATGTTCTGATCGACTGCGGGCTTTTCCAGGGAATAAAATCCCTTAGGGAGCAGAACTGGCAGAAGCTACCGATCCCGGTAGGAGATATCGATGTCCTTATACTAACCCACGCTCATTTGGATCATTGCGGATATATTCCGCTGCTCGTTAAGAAAGGCTTCAGGGGCAAGATTTACTCGAGCGAACCAACGCGTGACCTTGCAAGGCTGATCATGCTGGACAGCGCAAAGATTCAGGAAGAGGACGCCGCAAGGGCTAACCGGTTCCGCTATTCGAAACACAGTACGGCCTTGCCGCTATACACTGTTAAGGATGCTGAAAATTCTCTGGAACTATTTAAAGCCGTCTCTTTTAATGAATTGATTACCCTTAATGAACATATTAGTTTTATGATCAAACCGAGCGGCCATATTCTTGGAGCCGGCTCCGTGTCAATGATGTGTTACGGACATACGATTGTCTTTTCAGGAGATATCGGACGCCTAAGCAGCCAGCTTTTGGAAAGCCCGGATTATTTCACAACTGCGGATTATGTCATCATGGAATCTACCTATGGTGATAAACTCCACAGTACGGAAGATCCTGCAGAGCAATTGTCGGATATTATAAATGAAACGGTCAAATTGAAAGGGAATATTTTGATTCCTACTTTCGCCGTCGGACGCGCACAGGAATTAATGTTTATGATAACCAAATTAAAGAAAGAAAAAAAAATACCGTCCCAGATCCCCGTCTTTTTGGACAGTCCAATGGCTGCAGAAGCAACTAAAATATCAGATAAATATGCTGGGTTTTTCAAGGTGGATAAACAAGACTGGCTTTCGATTAAGGAAGGTGTTACAATTAACAGCGATTTTCAGCAAACTGAAGAAATCATACAAAGAAAGGGTTCCAAGATTATACTGGCTGCAAGCGGAATGTTAACGGGCGGGCGGGTACTAGAGTACTTGAAACACTATGTAAGTGATCAGAAAAATGTTGTACTGTTAATGGGTTATCAGGCTGAAGGAACAAGAGGTCGTGCCCTCCAGAATAGGAATCATGAATTGAAGATCCATGGGGCCTATTATCCTGTTCATGTCCGGGTGAGAGAAATAACGGGCCTGTCGGCCCATGCTGATCAATCTGAACTTCTGCACTGGTTAAGCAAGTTTGTAAACCGGCCGCAGCAGGTCATACTGGTTCATGGCGAACATAATGCTTTGGAAACGCTGCGGGTTAAAATTAAGGATACTTTCAATATTCCTGTGAAAATAATGAAGCCGAATCAGCAAAACGTACTTTTCTTTTGCGAACCCGTATAGGCTTAGTCTACCTCCTGTCTGAATATAGTTCTATTTAAGGCCTTGTTTCATGTCTTTTTAAAGCGACAGGTCTTTGCTGTACAGGTCGGGAAAATTAATTAGCTCACCATTCTGAACCTCACCGCTCAGGTAGGTTATAATAATCGGTATCGGGCGAATGAAAGTTGTCCTTGTTCTTTTGTAAGGCTTCATAGCCTGACGTACGGCCGGCACTTTTTGGGCTATGCCGTCAGCAATCAGAAAAAGCCCGACCAATTGTTCAGGGTTAACTACACGAATACATCCATGCGCAGCCATTTCTGTACATCGGGGTGTGGCGGGGATAGGGCAGTTTCGTTAGAAAAAGGAGAATTATGGAGATATGCGGCGGAAAGCTCCATACCAGTGCCTGTAAGGTCGGTAATGAATCTGTAACCTGCCACAAGAGCATTCAGCGATACAATAAAGAGCAATATGCTGCACATTATACGGAGAGTATTACCTGACGGTATCATGGTGCTAACAAACTGATATTTCTTTGTCTGACATCACCGGCGACGATATGTGTGGGATGTGCAGGTTTAGTGCCCTGATGATTAAAAAGGAGCCGGCGATTAAAAACAGTGCCGGGATCAGCAGCCGCGGTGCCCGGAACTTTTGCAAGACCAATGGGATCAGGGAGGACATCACAAGCAGGGGCGTTGTACCAAGGCCGAAATAGAACATGAATTCACTTCCTGAAAATGACGATCCGGTATTGAGCGAGCCAGCAATAGCCATATACACCATTCCGCATGGAATAAGGCCATGGAGCACGCCTGCAAAGAGGCCGCCGTAAGGCTTACTCATCCAGCGGCTCAAAAATTTACCCAGCGGGTTGAAGATTTTCTGATAAAACTTGTTTGAGGCACGCGGGATCTTACCTGAGAAATGGTACATCGCTATGGTTATGAGGATTATGCCGCTTACAAAGCTCAGTGCCTGCTGCAGTCCGAGAATGTTGAACAGGCTGCCAATCGATCCGGCTACGAAACCCAGACAAGAGTAACTTAGTATCCGGCCCAGCTGATAAATGATTTTTTGCGTAAAGCTATACCAGACGCTGCCCTGAAATGGAATCGCCATAACCAGCGGCCCGCACATCGCCACGCAGTGCAGGCTGCCGAATAAACCGGTGAAAAAAGCCAGACTCTGATAACTCATGGTATTTTGATCTTATCCTGATAAAGATATTCTTTAAGCCCAGACTTGTACCCGATACGTAACAGCCAGGCCCCCTGTTTCAATTCCCGACGGGGAATTATAGCTTCTGTACTGCTGGAATCGCTCTTGAAAGTCCGGTCCATATCGGCATTAGCCAAATTCCGGAGAATGATGGTATAAGTAACAGGATTTGGGAAAACGATTGTTAAGTCTTTTTCGCTGGTTTTAATAGCAGGCACCATCTGGTCTTCTTTGGCGTCATGGATGGCATTATAGTCGCGGTCATATGCCTGCCCTCTTTCATAATAGTCGGTTTCGATCAGCGAATCCGCTTTGTGTGGTTTTATCATGAGGCTCACAAGTGTGACAATAAACCCCATAAATAACATCATACCGATTGTTAGTTTTGTTCCCCAGTTCATATTTAAAGGTTTGGAGGAGCTATGAAAGTAGTTTTGGCCTTGCTTATAACCTTGCCGCCGGAAACTATTCCCAAAGTGATCCCCGATTTATATTCGTTAGTGTAACGCTGAGGGCGTATTAGAAAAAATGTGAGTTCGACGCTCTCGCCTTTCTTGATTTTATTAATTCGGTTGATGTATTGAATGCGCGTTTCTTTGTCCGGCATGTTGATGCTGAAATTAATTGGACCTGATGTTTTGTTGATAAGCTCGGCATTATATAGATTGCTGACTGTACCATCTTCCCGCAATTGGTATATAGTGCCGCTTGCCCGCAGGATTGTCGCACCGATGTCGGATCGGGTAATCAATAAAGTTGTAAGAGTGGTAAAAAGAACTACCAGAACCAGGGCATAGGCGTACACTCGTTTGCTGAAATGGAACGCGGTTCTGTCGCTTATATCTTCTTCTGATTTAAATCCGATAAGCCTGAGCGGCCGATGAGTTTTTTCCATCACCATATCACAGGCATCTATACAAGCAGTACAGTTTATGCATTCCATCTGGGTTCCCTGGCGGATATCAATTCCGGTCGGGCAAACCTGTACGCATAACCCGCAGTCAACACAGTCGCCAGCTACCTCTAAGGTATCTTTCTGGATATGCCCGCGTGGCTCCCCGCGTCTATAATCGTAAGCTACAACAAGGGATTTCCGGTCTAGCAACACCTCCTGCAGGCGGCCATACGGACAGATGACCGTACACACCAGCTCACGGAGGCGGGCGAAAACAAGATAGAATGCAGCTGTGAAGATGAGGATCGAAAGAAACCCCGAGACATGCTCTGCTACAGGTTCGGTGATAATTTTGATTAGGGTATCGGAGCTAATAAAATACGCAAGAAAGACATTAGCGATCAAAAACGAAATCAGAACAAACAGCGTATGCTTTACAGTCTTTTTGAAGAATTTCAACCCCGACATGGCCGCCGTATTCAGTTCTTTCTGTTGTCGGGCGTCGCCTTCTATGAAATATTCGATTTTGCGGAAAACCATTTCCATGAAAATAGTTTGGGGACATGCCCAGCCGCACCAGACTCTGCCAAACACTGCGGTGAATAAAACTATGAACACCATGAAGCTAAGGAGGGCAAGCACGAACAGGTAGAAATCCTGGGGCATAAAGTGGACACCAAAAATGATGAACTTCCTTTGCAGAACATCCAGAAGTACCAATTGCTCTCCATTGAACTTTATAAATGGAGTCGCAAATAACGTGATCAGCAGGATGTAACTTACCCAGCTCCGGTACCGGTATAGATTTCCAATTATAATCTTTGGATAGATCCATATCCTCTTATTTGAGGTCGCCCCGGCCCCGGTCATGTTTACCATCCCGTCTTTCATCGTTGCTATGTTTAGCCTTCCTTATCGCCCTGGGGTGCTTTTCCGTTTGGCGGGTTAGTATTTTGCAGAGAGAGGATATAATTAGAAAGATCTGATATCTGCTTCGGCGTCAGTGTTTTTTCCCAGGCGATCATTCCTTTTTCAGGCACTCCGTATTTTATTGTTTTAAATATACTGCCGATTTTGCCCCCGTGGATCCAGTAAGGATCCGTCAGATTTGGTCCCACTGAGCCCTGACCTTTATCTCCGTGGCAAGCTATGCAGCTGGTGGTGTACACAGCCTTGCCTGCAGCAAGAACATCTGCTTCTTTACTGTCCTGAACCGAGTTTTCGTCCATATTATTCGCAGACGAAGCAAGAAATACTCCACGCTCAGCTTTTGCTGCAGCCATTTCGATCTCATATTCCTCATCCTGCAAAAGTCCATAATCCAATACGTGGAAATACATCATATAGGCAAATGCAAATGCAATGGTTCCGTAGAAAAGCCACATAAACCAGGCTGGTGTGGGGTTATCAAGTTCAGATATCCCATCAAACTGGTGTTCAAACATGATGTTTTTTTCCTCTGATAGTGGTTTAAGACCCAGCAGCTTTGTCCATATTCCTGGCGCTGACATTTTCAGTTCTTTCGAGTCTTCATACTCTTTCGCATGAATTACCTCCGGCGCAACAAACGGCTTAGGATGAACCATCTCTTCGGCTACCACTTTGAATGCCTTTAACATGGCCAGCGCCGCCATTAGAATCAACAAAGCCGTTACCATGAATGCCCCGATCAGGATGTCCATATGGAAAGTGCTGGATGTACCGGCTACAGAAACCGGCGTTGTTTCCTGTGCAATCCCTGTTGCTGGTAGAATAAATGCTAATGCTAGAAATAGTGACTTCTTCATGTCGTACGTTATGTTTGCTCCGGTTTAATGGCCTGCCGCTTCGGACCTGCCAGGTTCGTTATCAGCGGTGTTGTCATTTTCTTCGATCGGTAAGTTGCTCATATACTCGATGTGATTTTTTTTCATGCGGAAAAGCATGACTGCAACCAGGATAAAAAAAATAAGAAACAACCATAGGGATGATATCAGATATACCCTGCTGTCGATGAAGTTTTGTATGAATTGTTTGAACATTTGTTTAAGAGTTTTAAGTTTAAAGTTCTGAGTTGGTAGTACGTTTTACGTTGTAAGTTTTACTTCTGGTGCGTTAGACGTACAACGTTGAACGTACAACGTATCACTCCTTCTTTACCTTAATGTCCGTTCCGAGCCTTTGCATATAAGCGATTAAGGCAATGATCTCGCGATCGTTTTTGACTTTAATATTCTCTTTTAAAAGGTTATCGCCTATGGCCTGGGCTTGTGTGTTAAGTTCGCTATTGGCTATTTTCTCATAATTGTCGGCATAAGGCACACCTAAAGTCCGCATCGCACTGATCTTTTTTGTGGTTGTTGTGGTGTCCAGTACTTGATCAATAAGCCATGGGTATGGGGGCATAATACTGCCCGGCGACATAGTTGTAGGATCCAGCATATGGTTGAAATGCCATGCATCTGAGTATTTGCCGCCTATGCGGTGAAGATCCGGGCCGGTGCGTTTAGATCCCCACAGGAAGGGGTGGTCATACACGAATTCGCCGGCTTTGCTATAATCACCGTAACGCTCGGTCTCTGACCGGAATGGGCGAACCATTTGGGAATGGCAGTTAACACATCCTTCCCGGATATAAATATCCCTGCCCTGCAATTCGAGGGGCGAATAGGGTTTCACACTCGCAATCGTTGGAACATTCGAAGATATGATAAAAGTTGGCATCATTTCGACCATCCCCCCGATCAGGATTACGATGATAGATAATACCATAAAAGCCATCGGGCGTCGTTCAAGTCCACGGTGCCATGTGTCTTCTCCATGCTGAGGTACAAATACAGGATCAAGGGAAACAGCTTCAGCAGGTTCATTAGCAAGCAGCTGGCCCTTTTTCATTGTTTTCACCAGGTTGTAAGTCATTACAATCACCCCGATAAGGTACAACAAGCCGCCAACCGCACGGAAAATATACATAGGGAGGATCTCGACAATAGTCTGCAGGAATACCGGATACTTTAACAAGCCTTCGGGTGTGAATTCTTTCAGCATCAGACCCTGGGCAAATCCGGCAAGGTATAGGGGAATAGCATAAAAGAGTATGCCCAGTGTGCCAATCCAGAAGTGGAAGCCTATTAGTTTTTTTGAAAACATTTCTGTCTGGTAAAGTCGTGGTACCAGCCAGTACAAAATGGCGAAGGTGAGGAAGCCATTCCATCCAAGAGCACCAACGTGAACGTGTGCAACTATCCAGTCGGTAAAGTGTGCGATTCCGTTCACTTGTTTTAGAGAAAGCAGAGGGCCCTCGAACGTGGCCATACCATAAGCGGTTATACCAACAACCATGAACTTCAGAATAGCATCATCGCGCACTTTATCCCATGCACCGCGTAATGTCAGGAGCCCGTTAATCATCCCGCCCCAGCTTGGTGCGATCAGCATAATGGAAAATGCTACCCCGAGAGATTGCGCCCATCCCGGAAGGGAAGAATAAAGAAGATGGTGAGGACCGGCCCAGATATAGATAAAGATCAGTGACCAGAAGTGGAGTATACTTAACCTGTAGGAATATACCGGACGGTTAGCCATTTTAGGCAAAAAGTAATACATCATCCCCAGGTAAGGAGTCGTCAAAAAGAATGCTACAGCATTATGGCCATACCACCATTGTACCAGCGCGTCCTGTACGCCCGCATAGATATAATAACTTTTAAAAGCTGAGATAGGAAGCTGAAAGGAGTTTACAATATGGAGGACAGCAACGGTTACAAACGTGGCGATGTAGAACCAGATAGCTACATACATATGCCTTTCCCGCCGTTTGATGATGGTGCCAAACATATTGACGCCAAAAATCACCCAGATTACAGTGATTGCAATATCGATGGGCCATTCGAGCTCAGCGTACTCATGCGAAGTGGTAAGCCCGAGGGGTAGCGTTATTGCCGCGGCAACAATGATGAGCTGCCATCCCCAGAAGTGAACTTTACTCAGCGCATCGCTGAACATCCGCGCCTTAAGCAATCGCTGCAGGGAATAGTAAACGCCCATGAAGATACCATTACCTACAAAGGCAAAGATGACGGCATTCGTATGGAGGGGCCTGATCCGCCCGAAAGTTGTGTACTGATTGCCCAGGTTTGTTTCGGGTATAAAAAGCTGGAAAGCGATAAGCAAGCCTACAGACATTCCGATGATGCCCCATATTACGGTGGCGATACCAAAGTCTCGGACAATCTTATTGTCGTATTGAAATTTTTCGAGCTGCATATTTAAAAAGTGGGTTTGTATTCTGAGTGTAAAATTATCGATGAGGGATTTATAAGCGAGTGATGGAGATTAGGGCAAAGTGTGATGTTCGTCACTAGTTGGTTGCCTTGCGTGCCGGTAGCAGGTTGGCTGGTCGTTGTTGGGCTGGACGGATATACAGACCGGGTACGCTTTGTGGAAAGTCTTTTGCCGCACTTCGCTCGCAATGACAGCGTTTTGTGGAAAGTCTTTTGCCGTTAACTCTTCTCCGGTTTATCCTCTTCGAAGAGCATTCTTATTGCGGGGGTCTGCATATCGTCGTTCTGGCCGTCTTTCATTGCCCAGAAAAAGGCGGCGAGAAAGATCAGGGCGATTAAAATGCTGCAGGCAATTAGAAAGTACAGGATATTCATGTCTTATGGTATTAAGAAAGTTTATTTTTCATCGCATAATATCGAGTGGCGAGTGAGGTGAAGGTGAGGATAGTAATTGTGCTTAAAGGCATTAGTACCGCAGCGGTTAAGGGTGATAGAGTACCCTGTACAGCAAAATAAATTCCGATGAGGTTATATGATGCAGAGATAGCGAAACTAAACCTGATCGTCTTAACTCCATCTTTCGCTTGTCGTATAAAAGTGGGTAAACTGCTGAGCGATTTGCCATTGAGAATAGCATCGCAGGCAGGGCTGAAATTGTTTGTGTTATCACTAACTGCAACGCCGACATTGCTTTGGTTTAACGCTCCTGCATCATTCAGGCCGTCACCAATCATCATCACGTTTGCAGAATGGGATTGAAGATTTTTGATGTAAAGCATTTTATCGTGGGGGGACTGTCGAAATTTCATTTGATTTGGGTAGGGAAAAATGCGGCTCAGGTTGTCTTTCTCGCGGGAGTTGTCGCCCGAAAGTAAATGCATATCGAAACCCGGGAATAACTCTATAAAGGTTTTTTCCAGATCCGGACGCCAGGCATGTTTTATACTGAAATATCCTTTGTAGTGATGTCCGATTTCCAGATGGACCACGGTACTGTTTCCTGGCTCATCTTTGGAAGCGGCAGATACCCCAATACCAATTCTCACAAACTGCTGATTAATCATTCCGGTAAGGCCATCGCCGGGAATCTCCTGGAATGCAGTAACCGGGTAGTAATTGTCTGCTTTGGACCAATAGACTATTTCGCGGCTGAGCGGGTGCATAGAATTTCGCGCCAGGGATGCTGCGATCAGCTTCTCTTCATCGGTCAATTCCCCGGAAAACGAAAACTGCGGAACTTCAGGTGAAGTTATTGTTCCTGTTTTATCGAACACAATCGTATCGACCCGCGCGAGCCGTTCTACGGTATCTGTACTTTTTAAAAAGAAGGAATGTTTGTCGAAAATTGTGAGTACTGCAGACAAGGTGAACGGCGTACTTAGAGCTAGTACACAGGGGCAGGCCACAATCAGGACTGCCGTAAAAGCGTTCCAGGCTTTTCCCTGATCATCGGCCATAAGCCAGAATAATGTGGCGCCGATAGCAATGGAGAATGTTACGATGGTGAAATATTTGGCGATAGTGTCATTGAAATTTTTATTCTCGTCCTTTTTTCCGGTAAATGTGTCGTTGTTCCATAACGAAGTCAGATAGCTTTGCGATACAGGCTTTACTATCTCCAGCTCTATAGCCTCTCCGATCTGTCTGCCCCCAGCATAAACAATCTCGCCAAGTACTTTTTTCACCGGTATTGTTTCCCCCGTTACGAAGCTGAAATCGGCTAAACCGTACCCTTTCATTAAAATAGCGTCGGCAGGAACGATCTCATTATTTCTGATAAGGATCCTGTCGCCCACGGTAAGCTCCTCAATAGCGACTGGTTTTTCTGAGGCATTCTTTATGACAGTAACGGCGACAGGGAAATAGGATCGGTAATCTCTTTTAAATGACAGGTGATAATAGGTGCGCTGCTTCACCCACCTGCCGCAGAGGAGCAGGAATACCAGCCCTGTTAAGGTATCTGTAAATCCGGGTCCTGACTGGGTTAAGATCTCAAAGGCCGACCGAAGAAACAGAACTGAAATGATCAATGCCAATGGTGCGTCCAGGTTAATCAGTTTATGTTTTAATGCACCCCAGGCAGACACAAAAAATTCACGCCCGCAATAGAATGTAACGGGAATAGAAAATGCCAGGTTAAGCCAGCCAAACAAAGAGCGGAATTGCTGCTCGAAAGAAGCGAGTCCAAGGTATTCAGGGAAACTCAGCAGCATTACATTGCCCATGCAAAAGCCTGCTACTGCAATTTTTTTGATCAGATCATGATTTACAGATTGCTGTTTTTCTTTGACGACATCCTGCAGGCTGATTAAGGGCTCATATCCCACAGTACTCATTAACTCGACGAGACCCCTCAGTGAGATGTCCTGATGCCGGAAGCTGATCAAAGCCTGTTTCTTAAGGAAATCGATACGGGAATAAATAACGCCGGTGTTTAGCTTGTGAAGGTGCTCCAGCAGCCAGATGCACGAACTGCAATGAATGGCTGGAATATAAAAGGTAATTGTTGTAAATTGTTTATCTGTATAATCCACCAGTTTTGAAATAATGGATGGCTCGTCAAGATATTCCAGATGTTTGCTGGATTGCACTTGTTTTTGGCCCGGCATATCATTGTAGGCGTAGTAACTGCACATGTCGGTGGACGATAACAACTGGTACACACTTTTGCAGCCAATGCAGCAAAACTGTTTTTCGTCGAGGGCGTAATTATAGTCCGGAATTGCGGTGCCGCAGTGGTAGCATTTATCGACTGTTAACGTTGGGCTATTCATTTAATAAATTTCTGTAAAGGTTAAATTTCACCCGCGTCCTGTCAATGATTCTGCTTATTCTAAATAGTGATGCAAGTCATTTTTATCTGGCATTTATGAGTCCGAAAGGTAACGAAGATCACGTATTTGGACGGGTGAAAATGGTTCAAATCATATTATATCTGCTTTTATCTTCTGTGCTTTGTACCAGACAATATAATTGATTAAATACTTGAATATGGAAACATTAGATATCCTGGATGTGACTCTCATTGAGCCCCGGTTTAAACACCCTCAGATTTTTGACAAGTTTGATTCCTTAGCACCCACTGAGGGATTTATAATACATAATGATCACGATCCGAAGCCACTGTATTACCAGTTATTAGGTGAACGTGGAAATATTTTCTCCTGGGATTACCTGGAAAATGGTCCTGTTTGCTGGAAAGTAAGGATTCAAAAGCTTGGCGAAGAAGCACATCAGGAAACCATTGGGGAGATCGTTGTTAAAGATTATCGTAAGGCTCAGGTGTTTAAAAAACTGGGTATAGACTTTTGCTGCGGCGGAAAGAAAACGGTTGAAGAGGTTTGCAAAACCAAAGGGCTTAATCCCGACCAGGTGAAAGCTGAGCTTGAATCTGTTAATATGATGGCGTCTCAGAATGGCAATAATTTTGATAACTGGCAAATAGACTTTCTTGCGGATTACATTGTTAATACCCACCATGAATACGTTAAAACAAATGTTCCTTTTATTACCGAGCTTGCCAATAAAGTTGCACTGGTACATGGGACACAGCACCCGGAACTTATAGAAGTTGCTGAAACGTTTAATCAGCTCGGCAGGGATCTGAGCTTACACGTACTTAAAGAGGAGAATATTGTATTTCCGTTTATAAAAGGATTAATGGGAAAAACGGATGATGCTCCAGTTTCTTCTGAAATTTTTGATAGCATCCGGACACCCACGCAGATGATGGAGGTGGAACATGAGCAGGCAGGCGAGGACATGGCCTCAATACGAGCTTTGACAAAAGATTATAAGCTGCCTTTAGATGCATGTACTTCTTACACTATATTGTTCAAAAAACTACAGGAGTTTGAGAACGATCTGTTTAATCACGTCCACCTGGAAAACAATATTCTTTTCCCGAAGGCTATTGCTCTTGAAAAAGAACAAGTTAAACCATAGAAAATTTATAAATGCAATGGTCATCAACGCGAAGACTAAAATTTCCGAACTTATTAAGAAAAACCCTGCCACTATAGATGCGCTAGCTGAGTTTAATTCTAATTTTAATAAGCTAAGAAACCCCATCCTTCGGAATCTTTTAGCCAGAAGAGTTAGTATTGTGGATGCTTGCAGGATTGGTGGTTGTGAACTTAGCGGATTTTTAGATAAGATGGCATCAATAGGGTTTGAAATTGAGGGTTCTGTAGAGCTACCCTTGTCCCCATACAGTAAAAAAATGGGTGCTCCAGGCTTTATCACGGATCTAAAGGTTATGGAACTTGACGTACGACCCATGTTGGCCGGGGGAGAAGACCCGCTTAAGCTCATCCTTAAAAAATGCAAAGAGCTGAAAAGCGATGAATGCTTAAAGATCGTTAACACATTTGAACCACTGCCATTGATTAGCCTTCTTGAAAAACAGGGGTTCAAAACGTGGACTGAAAGACCTGATATTAACACAGTTTTCACATGGTTTATTAGAATTGGGAAAAGTATTGTAATACCTGAACCCTCCGTTGATATCCCTGACCCGGTGATTTCTGACCAGGAATTTGATACGCAGGTGAAGTCCTTCCCACCGGAAAAAATTCATAAGATCGATGTACGGCATCTTGCAATGCCGCTGCCGATGATGACGATTCTGGACCATCTTTCGAAACTGGAGCCGGACGAAGCCCTTTTTGTTTTTCATAAAAAAATACCGGTTTACCTTTTGCCGGAGCTTGCAGAACGCGGGTTTAAGTATTTTATCCAGCATTCGGCGAATGGAGAAGTAAATATGCTTATACGGAGGTCATGAATTCGGTTGGTACACAAAATCCGCTGTTATACAGACTTGTTGCTGCACATTATCTGGTTGCCGCTATATGTTTTGTGAGTCTTGCGGTGATGCTGCTCTTTGCGGCAGGGAACCTAACCGGGCATTATTTTCATCCGCAGCTGCTTGCTGTGACTCACATGGCTGCTTTAGGCTGGGGAACACTAATCATCTTTGGGGCAGTTTATCAGCTGCTTCCGGTAATACTGGAAACAGAGTTATACAGTCATAAAGCCGGATGGATCAGTATAGGATTATTTGTAAGCGGACTTATTGCGCTGGTTTACTCTTTCTGGGCTTTTCAGCCCGGAATTCACATGCAATGCGGCAGCGTGCTACTCTTAGCTGGCATAAGCTTGTTTGGTGCAAACGTTTTTCTCACCGCTAAACAGAACCGCAATGATATACATCAGGAATTTATAATTACGGCCTGCATCTGGCTGATCGTAACCGCTTTGTTGGGAACGATGATGGTGTTCAATTTCCGTTACGCGTTTTTGCAGCAAGATCATATCCTGTTTTTGAAGCTGCATGCGCATATGGGGCTGGTGGGCTGGTTTTTAATGCTTATAACGGGTGTCAGTTCAAAACTCATTCCAATGTTCCTGGTATCCCGTAACCAAAAAAGCCAATTGTTATCCTGGAGTTATTATTTGATAAATGGCGGACTTGCCTTATTTGTAGTCGACACCTATTTTTCGGGACTCAATATGAAAACTTATGGTGCAGCGGCCATCGCACTGGCGGGAATTGCATGCTGGTTAGTTTTTGTTGCTGACTGCTTCCGGTCGCGAATGCGAAAAGCAATTGATCTTCCGATCTGGCATACTTTATTATCGATGTTATTGCTCGTAACTGCCATCTTTGTTCTTCCTTTAATTGTCTCTAATCATCTACGGTCAGATCCCAGGGCAGTGAACTATACCACGCTGTACGGTTCTTTGCTTTTTATGGGTTGGATAAGCGCTCTTGTTCTGGGGCAAACCTTTAAAACACTTCCTTTTATAGTCTGGATAAGGCATTACGAGCATCTTGCGGGTAAGGATCCTATTCCAATGCCTGCGGACCTGTATAATAACGGATTGCTGAAAATGCAGTTCGCTGTATTCCTTCTGTTTACCATGACATTTTATGCAGGCATGTTTTTTAAATCAGCAATACTAATCGATGTCGGGCTAGGCTGTTTTTTAATTGTCGCCCTCACATACCTGTTTAATGTGATGATAGTGTTATTTCACAAACCTAAAAGCGAAACAACATGAGCAGTGGTGAATTTGTTAGGAGAGAGGTTATGTCTAAGGGAAAGGTGGCTGGGGTTTTGCGTCAGGTTATCGATCCTGAACTTGGTATTAATATCGTTGATATGGGACTTCTGTATGGCATTGATATTGATGATGAACTTAAAAAAATCCGGGTAGAAATTACTCTTTCTTCCGCAGGTTGTCCAATGGGTGCTGCGATTGTGGGTGCGGTGGAAAACATGCTTGATTCACATTTTCCGGACAGCTCTAAAAATGTTGAACTGGTCTGGCAACCTGCCTGGTCACCCGACTATATCTCCAGAGCGGGACGGCAGCAGCTGGAGGAATAGACGGAAGATTCATAATAACCCTAAATCCCTAAAAATAAAGCTGATAAGTGACTTCGATCATTTTTTCGCATAGAAATAATGGATATTTTGTATATGAATTAAACTTAAACCCAAACAGTCATGAAAAAGATTTTAACATTATCGTTAGTCGTTTGCAGTTACATTTTAATGAGCTGTAACAATATAAAAGAAGAGCCCGCGACTACCGAAGCTGGCGTTAGTCAAGCCGGTCAGTCAGGAGTTCAGGATGACCTTTCTCAGCGAAATGTTGTCCAGGTTGCCGTTGGCAGTGAGGACCACACTACTCTTGTTAAGGCTGTCCAGGCTGCCGAACTTGTAAATGCATTAAGCAATGCGGGGCCGTTCACCGTATTCGCCCCAACTAATGCAGCGTTTGACAATCTGCCTGCCGGAACCGTTGAAGGTTTGCTCGCGCCAGAAGAGAAAGATGACCTTGCTGATATTTTACAATACCACGTTTCCCTTGGAGTTTTTAAAGCTGAAAATCTCACAGACGGACAGATTATAGGTCAAGTCAACGGAGGCAATATTACAATAACCAGGAAGGACGGGAAAACGATGGTAAACGGAACAGCAACCATTGTTGCTTCTGTGCCTGCGTCTAATGGAATGATACACGTTATCGATGGGGTTTTACTTCCAAAGTAAATAAATTGTCTAACCAGGGGCGAGCCCTGAATATTCAAATAGGCCGGATTGAGAGGCGAATGCAGGCTGTTAACCAATATACGGCAACGCCTGCGATTGCCGCAGGCCTGATTGGAATTTATGACAATAATTCCTGCACTTTATCCATCGTTTCTGAAACGACTTTTTCCTGTATCAATGGAAATAGCTGGCGTTCTTCTTTCCTGATGTGGCCTTCCAGCGTTTTTCCCAGTACATCAAGCCGCGATGCAAGGTCGGCATGATCAGCTTGATCCATGAGATTTCTGAATAACTTATGAAGTACTTTATGTTCCTCAACCATATTAGTCAGGAGTTCGTCCAGCTGCACATCAACATCGCTGACCAACGGTACGATTTTCTCCTCACGGTCGAAGTGTTCTATTAAATCATCATTGTAGAATTGGATTGCGTACTGAGCTTTGCCTTGTAAATCTGTTGGCAGGCCTTTATAAAGAGGTGCACCCTTTTGAAGCAGCCTGGCCAGGATTAAGCCCCCATGATGTTCACGGGACAAAGGAACTAGTGCAATATGTCTTTTCATGATCCTATAGATCTTTAGAGTTAAACTTTTTCATCGAGCCCCACACGGGCAGAATAGCCCATACCAACAATACTGCACATGAAAATAATAGCCCGGCGTAGGTGCCAAAAAAGTCTTTAAAAATAGCCCCGGTATATCCCATCATAGCTGACACGTCCAGCTGGAGAAGAATCAGTATTCTTGTCAGATCAATGGGATTAAGTGCGCTTATACCAATCATTGGTTTTTCCAGCGGATAATCGGAAAACTGGAATAAAAGGAATAGCACAAAACCATCGAATAGCAGTGAAAAGTATAGCCAAAGCATAATTGCGGCACCTATCCCTTTGGCTTTATCTCTTGTATAGACTGTAGCGAGCAAAGCTATTGCTACGAAAATCACACTTAGTGCTATTCCTGATAATATCATCGTCATGCCGATCATATTCGATTGGTACAGCAAAATGGGAAGACCTGCACCAATAAAAAAAGATAAGGAAAGTGATATGGCCAGTCCGGAGAAAATACTCAGCCAAATAGATTTTCTCTTTAGCGGCTGACTGACAAGTAATTCAATAAATTCGGCGGAATTATAAATGTAAATCGTTGAAAAAATTATACTTACCAGAGGTACGACCAGAAGAATGATATTGAGTAAACTTAATAACCCCTTACTATTGTTATCCTCAAAACTGAATACTGTTAGGGAAGAGGCCAGTAGAAACACCGTGTAAATGATGACGATCTTATTTCTAAGGATGTCTGAAATCACATATTTGATTATCTTATTCATAATTCATTGACATTACCTGTGCAATAGACCTGGCCAATCGTTCTTCACCCGTATCGCGCTGTAATTCGGTGACGCTTTTATGAAAGATCAGATTTCCATCCTGCATGTATATAACTCTGCTCACAAGATCATCCAGATCGCTTAAAATATGTGAGGTGATCAATATCAGTTTGCCCTTTTCTTTCTCTGCCAGAACCTTTTTCTTAAATAGTTCTGACGCTACCGGATCAAGGCCTGCCGTTGGTTCGTCAAGAATGAGAACTGCCGGATCAAACAGAAAAGCCAGTGCTGCGCTTACTTTCTGTATTGTTCCTCCGGAGAGGGTTCTCATTCGTTTATCAAGCAGCTTATTTATTGAAAATCCAAGGATCAGGTCTTCGTCGAGAGCCTTACTATTACGTATATCCCTCATCATATTGAGTATCTGAACAATAGTCATATTATCGGGATAACGGCCAATTTGAGGCATGTAGCCGATCTTATTTCTATACTCCCAGTCACCTGCGATGTTTTTTCCGTCAAAAGTAATTGTGCCGCTATCGGCCAGCACCATTCCTAAAATGGATTTAATCAGTGTCGTTTTACCGCAGCCATTAGGGCCAATCAACGCAATGCATTCACCTTTACCGCAAGTGGTAGTTATTTCATTTAAGACCCTGATCTTGCCGAACTTCTTAGATATTTTATTAAAGGTGATCATCGTATTTTTCGAACAATCAGCTAGAATGCCCTTTTCATTAATGGCTCATTGTCCCGGAGATTTTCAGGTGTTAGGCTTGGGATGATTTTTTCGGTCTTATCCAGCAAGGTAGTTATAAAGGTTCTGAACAGTATCATTGCAGATGGAAACTTCTCAACGATCATTGAGAACATGCTTACCGGGCGAAAGGGGATATCACCAATCTTGTCCTTATTTAAATCATATCCTTCGTATTTATCCCAGTAGTTGTTATTAAAACGGTTTAATACCAGGGATCCGTTAGTTCCCACATCAAAAGTATTTCCTATAAAATTGTTTCGCTCCAGAACCACATCGACGCAGCTTGCCTGGATCTTCAGTGCCCACCCATTGTCTTTGAAGGTATTCTTTATCATATCAATCCGGTTTGCACCTTCCATGTAAATCGCGCTGGTGTTTCTTGTAAAATAATTTCCATGCATTATACCATCCGATATTTCTTTTAGTAAAATTCCATAGGCTGCATCTCCCCAATTTTCTTCGAAATGATTACCCACCATTTTTATTTTTTTGGAATACATTACTGAAACTCCCGAGCCGTTATTCCGGAAAACGTTATTCACATAGCTGTCATCATTTGAAAACATAAAGTGTAAACCATACCGGAGGTTTTTTGCGGCTGTGTTCTTAGAGATGACGGAGTTTTTAACAAATTCAAAATAGATACCATCGCGATGGCCGCTGACAATATTGCCAACGATCTGCAGGCTATCACCTTTCCAGCAATGGATCCCGTTTCCGCTCTGCTGCTCTGATAAGCTTATGCCGGTCAACCGGTTATTTGAGATGATACATTTCGAGCCATTCTGGATATAAATCCCAAAGAATGTATCTTCCAGGACATTGTTTTTTATGATCACGTTGTCGCTGTCATAAACCTTTATCCCGCTGAGATCTTCAAGGCTCGAGGTGCCGGAATGGATCAGTTTAAATCCATCAATTGTAACTCCGCTAGCTGCAATGGAAATAATCTCATACCTATTTTCCCCATCGAGCGTTGGTTTTCCAATTCCTTTGAGAACGATGTTTTTCCTGATCATCAGGTTTTTCTCGCGGTAAAGCCCGGGATCGACGAGCACCGTGTCGCCTGCCGCAGCAGCATTAACTCCTGCACTTATGGTTTTGTAGATCCGCCCGGAACCAACGGGGATAGTTTTAGCAGATGCGGAAGAGAAAATGAGGAGAAGTATTAGGTATGACAAGTGCCTCATTTTTGCATATCCTCCCAGGTTATGGTATTCCCATAGTGTGTACGGACTGTAGCCTCGAGTGAGTCTGCGTTTGTGAAAGCAGCAATATTGCCGTTCATTGGACTTCTCAGAGATGGACTTTGGAGAAAAAATGCTTTCTCTGCGTTAATAAGGTCATGGGGTTTGCTGAAGTTTATAAAATAGACGGAAGCGATGTTTTCTTTTTCAACTTTTTTCTCATTTAAGAATGTGGTCACACAATGTGGGTCATCAAATTTATAGATCTTGTTTTTTTTTGTGATCAATTGAGCTCCGAACCTCGCATCACTTATGGTCATTTTACAAAAATCACATTGGTCTTTTCCAATAACCATGGGTTCTGGTCCGGCGTTGCAGGCACCCAGCATGAGAATCAATGCGAGGGAAGCGGCCACCAGGGATTTATTTCTTCGTACTGCTGGATTTTTGCCTTTCCACTCCCTTATTACCAGTATCAGTAAAACTACGCCCACGCCTATAAATATCCATCCCCCTAAGTCGGGCATGGAATATGCCCCGAAGTTTAGAAGCTGTTTATAGCCTATTAAGGGTGGCTGATAAGCCATGCCCGGCACTATAATGGCCGCGTTGGGATCGAGGTTGTGACCATAGTCATACTCCCATCGCCAGAAGTCGACCATTGCTAACACACCAAAGCTTACGAACAGACCAAAGAGGACAAACATGAGCTTTCTTTTTGCGATAATCGCTGTGAGGATAAATAGAATTGAAAAAAAGATGATGATTCCCGGTAACACCTTAAATTCCATAAAATCATCAGTATGAAGTGTTTTCATGCCGATGTAATGGTTAAGTCCGTTAATTATATCCACATTGCCACCCAGCTTATTAGCATATATCAGCAGGTACAAGCCCTCAGGATATTGGGGAGCAGACAAATCTATCCGCCAGATAGGGGTAAACAAAACAATTAATAAGCCAATACCGCACATCACCATAATTAACCTTGTGGAATTGCTGACTTTATTGTTCATAACAGGTGATGTTGAAAAGAGACAGGAACCCGGTTCCTGTCTCAATAGTGAGATTTATTTTTTGGACCCGTTAGCAGAATTGGGGGTTTTTGTATCCGACTTCGCCATGTTGGTACCAGTGCTGAAGCTGATAGGGACGTTACTACCTGCCGGGGATACTCTGACATACCCGGACATTTCCTGATGCAGGGCGCTGCAGAAATCGGTGCAGTACATTGGGTACATACCTGCCTTCAAAGGTATCCACTTCAGAGTTGTTGTTTCACCAGGCATAACCAGTAGTTCTGCGTTCAATGCACCTTTAATAGCAAATCCATGAGGTACATCCCAATCCTGTTCGAGGTTAGTGGTGTGGAAATATACTTCATCACCAACCCGGACACCTTCAATATTGTCGGGTGTTAAGTGTGAACGTACCAGGGTCATATAAACGTGCACCTTATTTCCCTCTCGTACCACTTTCGCATTACCTTCACCTTTGGTGACATATGGATGATTGTTCTCTTCAATCTTGAAGAACTTTGTGGAGTTATTTTTAATAACATCCGCAGAAACAGCTTGTGCATAGTGCGGTTCACCTATCGTTGGGTAATCCAGTATGAGCTGCATTTTATCGCCGCTGATATCATATAATTGAGCACTTTGGGACAGTTCCGGGCCGGTAGGCAGGTAGCGATCCTTCGTTATTTTATTGTAAGCAACCAGATATTTTCCGGTTGGTTTTTTTGAGTCTCCGCCTGGTATCATCAAGTGGCCAACTGAGTAATATGTGGGAACCCTGTCAAGTACCTTCAGGTCTTTTACATTCCATTTAACGACTTCACTCGAAACGAACATGGAGGTGTAGGCGTTGCCTTTGTCATCGAATTCGGTGTGTAGAGGCCCTAAGCCAGGTTTTTTAACTTCCCCATAAAGCGCTGCTTCGTATTTGATAACCGGAATACCCTCGTATTCGCCATCGAATGACTTTGATGCTATCGCTTTTTGTATCTTGTCGAAACTGAATACCGGTATCAAAGCAGCCAGTTTTCCACTTCCCACTATGTATTCACCGGTTGGATCAACATCGCATCCGTGCGGAGACTTCGGACATGGGATCATGTAGACGAGACCTGGATAGTCGCGCATATCAAGTACAGTGACCTGGTTTTTGATTGTCGAGGTGGCGGTATGTGTTTTTTCATCAAACCGGTTGCTGGCGTATTTTACAGCTTGTTTCCGGCCTTTCCCTTCTTTAATAAGTTGTTCAGCCATCTTCCAGTTAACCGCCATGATGAAATCCTTATCGCGTTTCGACGCGTTTACTTCGAGCAGCGTATTCGCCTGTTCGGTATTATAAGTGCTGAAGAAGAACCAGCCAGCTGATTTTCCCTTTCCCGCATGACTTAAATCAAAGTTTACGCCGGGTCCCTGAATTTGGAAGGCAACATCCATATTTCCATCTTCCTTATCAACACTGATAAAGCTAATTGTTCCTTTGAAATTTTCTTTGTAGGTGTTAATCGGAACGTCTCCGTTTTTGTCGTCTGGCGGAACACTGAACCTTGTTCCGGCAACAATGTATTCAGAGTTTTCTGTAATGAAAGGGGATGAGTGGTTACCGCCGCTGTTCGGTAATTCCAGAATTTCTGCCGTCCGGAAGGTTTTCAGATCTATCCGGGCAACCCGTGGAGTATTATTTCCATTGACAAATACCCAGCGGCCATCAATTTCGCCGTTGGTTTGCGACATAGACACATGGTGAAGATCGTCCCATGGCACTACACCGTGAGAGGTATTCAGCATCGGTTTAGTTTCTTCAGAATATCCCCAGCCTTTTTCAGGATCAACAGAGAATACCGGGATAACACGCAGGAGCCTGCCGCTAGGCAAACCATATACAGACAACTGACCGCTAAAACCTCCGGAAACGAAGTTGTAATATTCGTCATATTTTCCAGGGGCAACGTACACTTTTGCTGCGGCATCTCCGCTTACAACGGAGCCTACATTTTTTGGCTTACAGGCATTAAGGCCCGCTAATAATGCCAGGGCAGCCATACCATGAGCATATTTAGTGTTTATCTTCATTGTTGTTAGTTTATAAAATCTGTTTCAAGTCTCGATTTAAGGGCAAGGAAATACCGATAAGCATCTTTTATAGTGCCTGCATGAATTGCTTTCCTTACATTAATTATGATTAGCGTTTATTTGGCTCCGTCGTTTTTTCTCATGAACTCGAGCAGGTTTCGTGCGTCGTCATCAGAAAGGTTTTGATTTGGCATCCGGACCAGACACAATTCAAGCTGGGCCTGTAGTTCAGGGTCTTTATCAATCATTACATCAGGATTGGTTATAAAATTCATGATCCACTCGGGTTTACGGCGTTCAGTAACACCGGCCCATCCTGGTCCTACCAAACGTTCATCCGTTACCTTGTGGCAACTGCTGCACTTTACCTGGAATACCTGGTCTCCAAGCTCAGCTTTTTTAGAATCCAGAGGTCCCACATCAACTGAACTGAACTTCCCTTCGCCACGATTCGGGTCATAAGAAGGATTTTCTGTCGTGGCTTCTGCGGTAGTTTCCGACGAGCCTGCAGTGGTTTCATCTGTCGTTTTATCATTCCCTCCGCAAGAAGCAAAAAACGTAACAAAGGTAATTACCATGGTTAATGCAATCAGTTTTTTCATGTTAATTTGGTTTTTTGTTTGATTTGGTCTTACAAGTTTAGAGATCATGCGATCATCATTTTATGCGTTCGATCATAAATGATTAAGGTCATCTATTTCCGTAATAGGGATCACGTTCGCCTTTAGGCCATGTAGGTAATTTTGGATAGTATCTTATGCTCAAACTATGATTGATATCAAAGTACTCTTGAAATGGGGAGCGACTTATAAAAAAGTTGAGGCTAATGAAACCATCTTCTTTGAGGGACAGCAATGCACTTATTATTTTCAGGTTATTAGTGGCAGCGTGAAGTGGATGAACATCGATGAGCAAGGAAGGGAATGTATTCATGATATTGTTGAAGACGGAGAGTCATTCGGGGAATTCCCGCTTTTTGATGACGGTCCGTATGCTGCATCGGCTGTAGCCAACTCAGACACTTTACTTATCCGTCTTTACAAGTCAAACTTCCTGGATCTGTTGAAAGAAAATGCTGAAATTCAATTTGCATTTACAAAGCTTTTTATCCGCAGATTACGCTTTAAATACTCCGTGCTCACATCGATGGCATCCAATTGCCCTGAAACGCGAATCATTAATTTGATTAATTATCTTAAAACAGAAAATAGAAGTTTTTGCCCGGATTGCGACAAATTAAAACTTACTCGTAAACAAATAGCAGACATGACGGGGCTGAGAGTAGAAACCGTAATCAGGACAATGAGAAACATGCATGATAAAGGGGAACTTCAAATCAGCAGAGGGAAGGTGTTTTGTAAGGAGAAGATTGTTATGCTATCTAATTGAAGGTAAATATTTATTTTTGCCTTGGACATGAAAACTTTATCCAAATGGTTACAAATATCGTTTTTTAACCTCCTTTTAGTAGCAATACTGGGCCTAATTCTCCGATACAAAATTGCCTTCTACCTTCCAATTATCGATCAAAAAAATGTCCTGCACAGCCATTCCCATTTTGCGTTCAGTGGCTGGATAAGCCAAACTCTAATGCTTTTGCTAGTTTATTATTTAAGCAAGCAGCTTGGGGCAAACATACTCAACACATACCGATGGATACTGAACGCCAATTTAATTACTGCGTACGGAATGATGTTTGCTTTTTTTATCCAGGGATATGCCTTCTTTTCTATCACCTTTTCGACACTGTCTATAGTAGTTTCTATTTGGTTTGCTATTTTCTTCTGGAGAGACCTTAGCTTGGTCAAAGTAAAATCGGTTAGCCATTTATGGTTCAAATGGGCACTGATATTTAGTGTTATTTCCGCGCTTGGTCCTTTCTCACTCGCTTATCTGATGACGTCGGCACAAGCGGACCAGAACGTGTACCTGTCATCAGTATATTATTATCTCCATTTTCAGTACAATGGCTGGTTTTTCTTTGCTGGCATGGGCTTACTTACTGACCAACTGCCTGCAGATAGGTGTTCATCCAAAAAGCTCTATAATGCCTTCTATTTATTTTGTGCGGCGTGTATACCGGCGTATTTTCTATCTATCCTGTGGAGCCCTGTGGCGGATAAAATTTACTTTTTGCTGATATTAGCAGTGCTTGCGCAGCTGATAGGCTGGGTGCTCGTGCTGGTCGTTATTACAAAAAACTCAGAGCTGTTACAAACGCGGTTCCCAAAAGCGGGAAGAGTGCTTCTTATCTTGTCAGCCATAGCATTCACAATAAAACTCATATTACAGTCGGGGTCAATTCATCCGCAATTAAGCCAGCTTTCTTATGGTTTCAGGCCAATAATAATTGGCTATCTGCATCTGGTGCTTTTGGGAGTGACGACTATTTTTATAATTGGATATATCATTTCTCTTAATCTCATCGTCCTTTCACGAAAGGTAATCGTGGGTGTGTCGATTTTTGTTACAGGGGTGATAGTAAATGAGCTCCTGCTGATGGTTCAGGGTGTGGGCGCATTAACTTACACAATCATTCCCCAGGTGCAAATTCTGTTGTTCGGGGCAGCTTTAATTCTGGTTGTGGGGTTAGGGATCCTGTTCGCCGGCTCTTTAGAACGCAGGGCTGAATAGATTATTTTTAAGATCTCTCTTCAACCTTTCCCCTTGCCTAAGGAACTTGCTGGATAGCCATACTTTCGGTTAGTTCGCGAACACGCTTAAGGTCTGCCTGAAATGTTGAAGCGATATTCTTTTGATAAGCGATCAGCTCCGGAACCAGGGACTCATAGTATTCGATCCCATTGAGCAGCTGGTTCCTGAACTTTTCAAGTTGTTTCGCTTTTTTGTCAGTAATATCCCGAAGGCTGTTCTCCATGTCTTTTTTCAAATAGCTTATGTACAATTTAATCTCGTTAATAAACATATTCGGCCTGTTTATTCCTTCGAGCAAGTTAAGTTTCCCATAGATGTGCTTCACCATTTCGTCAAGCGAATAGATAGATGAGAAGTAGGCCGTATTTGGCCCCGGACAAATGGTCACCGCCCGGTTTTCTTTTGGCTTAACCATGTCGTTCTTAATATAAACAGATGAGCAAAGCCCTTCGCAAAGGCAAACTTTCTCGGTGATTTCATCAAAACTTTTCTGATAATCTTCAGCAGGGAGAGCTTTTCGGTTCAGTTCTTTAATCTTCAGGTTCTGGTATTTACGCGACGCCGTACATATAGGAGTAGTGGTGAACTCGGTATTAGATACCAGGTATTTTTTTGTACATGGATTCCCTGGCCGACCTTCTTCAATACGTTTTAGCCGCTGCGCCTCTCCTGAGCTCCTGCGAAAATTATTGAAGGGGATTCCCAGCGGAGAAGAGCCGCTGATATAAAAATCGCCTTCATCTGCGCTGGCCAGCTGCTTTAAAGTTTCATCGTCAACATTTGTGGCTTCCGGAACTAGAAGGAAAGGGCTGCCCCAGCCGGTTCCGTCAACCTGGTAATATTGTTGAAGAAATTCATCTTCTTCGTAGGTTCCAATACCGCCCTGAACGGTTACTCTTGTTAGCGGTAAAGAGACTTCACCAAAACCTTTTTCTTCAAGTGCGCTGCGGTACCCAGTAAAAAGTTCGCTGGCCATCTCATTCCGTTTTTGTTTGAACTCTTCGAGGATAGGCCCCAGCAAGAATCCTTCCGTAGCAAACGCATGCCCCCCGCAGTTTAAACCAGACTCTATCCGGAATTCATGCACCCAAAGTCCTTTTTTTGCTAGAAATTTGGCCTGGATGAATGCTGAACGGAAGTCGCTAACCTTAAGAATAATTTTTTTCTTAGAAGGCTGATACCCGATTGGAAAAAACTGAGGAAATTCTTCTAAATATGTGTATAGCCGGGTATTCATACCGGCCGAAAGGATCAATGAAGAGTTTAAATTGCTTTCCGCAAAACCTTTTAACGCGGCAAGAGCATCTGATAATTGTTCCGGGTGATCCGGGGCCCCTTTGATATAATTCATCTTATCAACTTTTGACATAATATTTACGTCGATTCTTCCTTTTATAATCTGCGACCTAAGCCTGTTTTGCTGACAACTCTTTTTATATGGGTTGGGTTCCGTTAACATACGTTCATAACTAATTCTCGTTGTCGCTTTTGCAGGCAATAGCCGAAAGTATCTGGTGATGTCGGCACTTGCAGTAAAACCCTGATGCTTTAAACTTTCGTGCTGTTTGTTAACAATCTGATCGAGCAGATTCAGGTATGCTGTGATCCTGGAACTCCGGAAGTTGGGACACGCTTTTTCGATGTTCACAAAAGCAGTATCTGCGGGAGTATGAAATTCCCGCATTCTTTCGACTAACTCGTCATCGACGATTGAAACGACCGAAGATATGCCATAGCGCGCGACCTTTAGCGGGGTATCTATTGAATATCCAAGGCCTAATACCGGGATGTGAAAAGTGTGGCTCATATGTATTAATATAACGTTTAGATGGCAGTGCTGAATATCTGGCTTTGAGGCACGCTGGATAAAAGCTTTTCATCAAAGCACATGCAAATGTTTCGTACGAATGCTTTACCCAAATCGGTAACAATTATCTGATGATCATTAAGAAGGACAAGGCCTTCATCAATGAACGGTCTTAGCCTCGCAATGAAGTCCAGAGTCAGAGGGTCATCTTTGGGCAAGCAAGCTTTACCAAGGCACATAATATCCAGAATGATTTTTCTGATTATTAGATCTCTGGCGGTAAGAATATGCCCCTTTACCAGGGGGAATATCCCTTCTGTAATATTTTGAAGATAGGTTTCAACCGATTTCACGTTTTGGGCAAAACCGTACCAGCTATCGCTTATAGATGATATACCCAAACCGATCGAAAGTTTGGTGTATTGATGCGTATAGCCCATAAAGTTCCGGTGAAGTTTGCCAGATTCGGATGCTTTCATGAGACTATCTCCAGGAAGAGAAAAATGGTCCATGCCGATGTCTTTGTATCCGGCATCAAAGAGCATGGTCCTGCCGCGTTCATAAAGGCTTCTTTTTTCTTCATCTACCGGCAGATCTGCTTCGGTGAAACTCCTTTGTCCGGGTTTAAGCCAGGGAACGTGAGCATAGCTATAGTATGCAATGCGTTCGGGCATGAGTTTTATCACTTCTTTTATGGTGCTGCTTACACTGCTTAAAGTCTGCAGTGGAAGGCCGTATATTAGATCATAATTGATCGAAGAGTAACCAATCTGCCGGGCTGCGTCAGTTACTTGCTTTACTTGTTCCACACTCTGCATCCGATTGATAATCTTCTGCACCAAAGGATCGAAGTCCTGGATACCGAGGCTTAATCTCCTGAATCCACAGTCATATAAGGTCTGCAAATGGCTCCGGGTTGTATTTGCCGGATGGCCTTCAAAAGAAAAATCGGCATCGGGCAACAGAACTGCATCATGCGTGATACCTTTAATTAGCTTCTTGAGATTTTTGGGGCTGAAGAAAGTGGGGGTTCCTCCGCCCAAATGTATTTCACGGATACGGGGCTTGTCGCCTAAAACATGATAATACATCCGCCATTCTTTTATTACGGCGTCGATATATGGCTCTTCAACCTGATGATTTTTTGTAATCCGTGTTGTGCAGCCGCAATAGGTGCACAGGTTCTCACAGAATGGAAGATGAATGTATAAACTGAGACCGTGATTTCTGCTTTCATTGTAAGATTTTCTAATAGTATGAAACCACTGGTCCTGGCTCCATTGTTGACTATCCCAATAGGGAACAGTAGGGTAGCTTGTATATCTGGGTGCTGCTACATTGTACTTTTTCAGCAAGGTTGAAGGTGTCATGATTTTATTGAGCCATGTAAAGCACCCGGGCTAACGCTGCTGCCTAAGTCTGCCGGACCATTGCACTGCTCGGAGGTACCGGTTTCGGCGACGTTGCGGCATGCTTCATTGCGGCATTTGCAATTTGCCCAACGGTTCAAATGGTCAATGGTTCTTGTGGCAATTATTTGCAAAGCCTCCTTTGTCAGAAAAGCCTGATGCGGGGTAAGTAAAACCCTCGAGTTTTGAATAAAAGCTTTTAAAAGCTTATCTTCTATGGGCTGATGGCTATGGTCAAAGAAGAATACGTTATGTTCAAATTCGTAAACGTCCATACCTATTTTGCTAATCCACCCGTCCTGGAGTGCGTTATATACATCCTGAGATTTGAAAATAGCCCCCCTGCTAACATTTATGAGTATGACGTTTTTCTTCATTGACCTAATGCATTTTGCATCAACCATATGGCGCGTGCTATCGTCAAGGGGTACATGGAATGATATAATATCCGCCTCGCTCAGAAGATCATGGAACTCAACCTGTTTTGCTTTCAGTTTGCCTGCTTTTACAGACACATCACGAATATCACTTACCAAAACTTTTGCTCCAAAGCCAGAAAGGATTTCTGCTAATGCCTGACCCGTTACACCAAAGCCAACTATGCCAACGGTTTTGTTACGGATTGTAGTCCCCACCAGGTCGTCGAGACTAAAATCATAATGCATAATCTGGTTATGACAAGGAATTAGATTACGCACCAGTGCAAGCATGAGCGCTAAAGAGTGTTCAGCGATCGATTCCGGTGAATATGAGGATATGTTCGCCACCTTTATTCCCAGCCTTTCTGCTTCCGTAAGATCAATATGGTCAGTGCCTGTTGAACGTGTGCAGATGTATTTAACGCCCATTTCAGACAGTTTACAGATGACCGGCGCCGAGAGGTCGTCACTTGAAAATACAAGCACAGCTTCCTTGCCTTCTGCATAGGCAATGGTTTCCAGCGTTAGCCGGTTTGATATGAGTGTAATATCGTGTTTCTTATTGTTGACTCGTACAAGAATCTCTTTTTCACACGCCTTTATGCTGTATGCTACTGCTTTCATCGCCCAATGATTTACTACAAATCTAGGCCGATGCGCTAAGGATTACTATGAGGCTGGTCAGGCAGAAGAATGATCTGCATCACTATTGCTTTATTTTACTGAGTTTGTCGATAGAAAGAATTATAATGACACTTGCTTCTTTTTCGATAAGTTTTTCGTCTTTAAAATCTGACAAGGTTCGGCTAACTGTTTCATTCGCGGTACCAACCATAGCCGCCAGATCATATCTCGAAATCTTGATGGTAGCAATATCCGATTCATTTTCGGAGAATTTTGCAGCAAGACTGATCAGCGCGTCGGCCACTCTTTTCCGCACAGAGTTGTATGCCAGTTTTAGTAGCTGATCCTGCTTCTCACGAACGTTGCCTGATAATAATTCGATAAATTTCTTCGATATTCCGGGATTTTTAAATAGCAGCGAGTTAAAGTCTTCCCTGGTGAGCAGGTGCAGCGCCGTATCTTCCAGCACTTCTGCATTATCGCTGCAGGATTTGTTTAAAAGAATAGATTCATAACCAAAAAATTCGCCCGGGCCCAACATACCCGTAGCTATTTCACGTCCATCCTGATAGGTCTTAAAGGTCCGGACTCCACCGCTTTTGATCATGAACACATGGGATAAATAGTCGCCTTCTGAGTACACAGACTGTTTTTTCTTGTAAGTCCGCTGCCGGCTGTTCTCCGAAAACTTAGTCAGTAATTTTGAAGCTCTGGCTTCGTCCATTAAAAACTCAAAGGATTGCGAGTTACCGGAGTATTTTTTCGCAGCTTCTTTTTTTGAAAGTCTTGTTTCTATCGCATTAAGCAGCTCCATATCGTCGAATGGCTTAGTTAAATAGTCGTCGGCACCCATTTCCATTCCTTTGCGCATATCGCCGCGTTCAGTTTTTGCGGTGATAAATATGAAAGGAATGCCAGCCGTCTGCTCATTTTTGCTCAAGAGGTATAACACTCCATATCCGTCAAGCTCAGGCATCATGATATCGCACAGGATGATATCCGGTAAGTGTGTTATAGCCAGTTCGACCCCTTTTCTGCCATTTTCTGCCACGTGTACATCATACCCTGTTAACTCGAGTATTTCTGCTGTGCTTCCTCGGATATCGTCATTATCTTCAATGATCAATACTGTTATAACCGGTTTTTTCATTAATGTTTGAAAGTTAAAGTAAAAGTTGTACCCTTATCCTGTGCGCTATTACAAATTACTGTTCCGCCCATGAGTTCCACATAACGTTTAACAATGTTAAGGCCTAAGCCTGTTCCCGGAATGTTACCGATATTGTGCGCCCTGAAAAAAGGTTCGAAAAGATTTTTCTGTTCTTCCTGCGGAATGCCAATTCCATTATCCTTTACAGTTATTGTGAATACCGATTGACTAAGCTCAGAATTGAATTCTATAAATGTATTTTCCCCGGAATATTTAATAGCATTTGATATCAGATTTATCACCGAATTTTTCATTAAGGCGGCATCTGAATTAATAACGCTTGACATGCCCGTGTGCTGATAAACAATGATCTGATTTTGTTTAGCGACCATTTGCATCTCTTCAATGATATCTTCCGAAAATTTTACCACATCAAATTCCTGAAATTCGGCTCGTATTTTACCTGCTTCAAGCTTTTCAAGAGAAAGAAAATCATTTAGGATCCCCGTCAACTGACCAACGGAGTTTTTTATTTTACCGGTGTGTTTGATAATATTGGTCATGTCGGGCTTTTCCGCATATTTTTCTATCAGAGACGCGGAAAGCTGGACAGAACTTAGCGGCGTGCGGAACTCATGGGAAGCCATAGATACAAACCGGGTTTTGAGTTGGTTCAATTCTTTCTCCTTTTCAAGCGACAAGCTTACATCCTCTTTTGCTTTTTCCAGTTCGTTGACAAGAGTTTGTAAAATGGAAGTTCGCTCTTTGATCCGTTCCTCAAGTACTTCTGTATACTCTTTTAGTGAGTTTTCGGCAGCTTTCTCCTTGGAAAGATCATGAATAAACCCCGTGTAGATTTTACGGTTCTCATATTCCACTTCGCTTACAGCAAGGCGAAATGGGAAAGTGCTCCCATCTTTTTTCAATCCAAGAACTTCTCTTCCGATACCGATAATTTTTTTCTCTCCAGTGCTCTGATAACGGTGCAAATAACCATCATGTGCACTTTTGTCAGGCTCGGGCATCAAGACTGATATGTTTTTTCCAAAGACGTCAGCATCCGCATAACCAAAAATTTTGAGAGCTGCAGGGTTCATCGATTCAATATTACCCCTATAATCAATAGTAATGATACCGTCGATAGCTGTGTTTATAATGGCATTCAATAATTTAACTTCTTCCATCTCTGTGTCAAATTACAAAAATTTAATAATGCAGACGAACGTAATAGAATGTCTATGGTCATTTATTGACCGAAAACGATAATACACGGAACATTGGTTGAGAGTAGATTTTTAAAATCTATTCACCCACTCAAAATTATTTTTTAAAATCCTGGTTTTGTTTTCCCGAATGTCATTTAGAAAAGCCTGGGCAACGGGCGAAAATTTTTTCCCTTTCCGCCAAATAAGCCTCCATGCAGATTTTACAGGTAGTCCTGATACGGGAATAACTCTCAATTCGCCCGTTTCTAATTCAGTATGAATACCGATTAAGGGCATTATAGAATATCCGAGGCCGGCAAGCACAGCTTGTTTAACTGCTTCATTGGAAGTGAGTTCAAGTTTTTTTCGCACCTGCAATTTTCGAGTCTCAAAAAATTTTTCCATTACTGCGCGGGTACCCGATCCTTGTTCTCGATATATCATCGAAATCTCATTGAAAATGGATCGCTGATAAGGGCCTTTGTTGTAGTCGCTTTTTTTATTTCCTACTAAATATAAATGATTTTCCAAAAGCACTTCCTCTTCAACATTGAGATCGTCCGGAAGTACTGAAACTAATCCAAAATCCACCTCGTTTTTTTCAAGACTATCGATCACTTTAGATTTGTTGGTTACATCCATAGTTAATTCAATACTCGTGTGTTTTTGAAGGAAATCCGACAAAAAATAGGGCATTATATATTTCCCGGTGGAAACTATGGCGAGTTTGAGCCTGCCTGATAAAATTCCTTTATAGGTGAGGGTTTTGTAATTAATTGCATACACCTCGAGGATAATTCTTTCGGCCATCTCGGCTATTTCATTACCAAAATCGGTAATGTAAACTTGTTTCCCAACAACCTCAATCAGAGGGATATCAAATTGACCCTGAAAATTTTTGAATTGAATCGAAACCGCTGGTTGAGTTAAAAAAAGCTCTATAGCAGCCTTTGTGATGCTTTTCGTTTCCACAATTTTCAGATAAACCTGAAGTTGATGCAGGGTATAATTCATAAATATTAATTATATATATCATAACAAATATAAATAATAATATATGAATAGCTTGATCTACTTTTGTACACTAAATGATATTCTAATTGTTAAACGCTTTATGAACATAGATGTAGTTAACGTACAATTTATCGCCTCAGAGGCCGAAGATCTGATCACACAACTGTTACTTCGACAAATCAAAACTAATGAGAATCGCTTGGCAGGAGAATCCGGTGAGCTGATAGAAATACGGAAAACTGCGTCGGAGATAATCATGCTTCAGAAGACGTTATTTGAGGTGGGGCGATATTTTAAGTACAACCCAGAATCTGTTACGGTTAATGCTCAGATACACCTCAAAATATCGCACCCTGAAGGGCAGAGCACAATGAAAATCAAAATCAAGAGTGCAAAGCGTTGAATTTAACAGATTAAGCAAATGAACTATACCGAAAAGTATTCTCTCAAAAGCGCATTAACTCGTTTCTATCAGCTGATCAGTCTTGAACGCGAGGAAATCACCGCCGTTTATTTCTATGCCATTATTAATGGTTTAATCTTGTTATCGCTTCCCCTGGGTATTCAGGCCATCATCAATCTGTTATTTGGCGGCACGGTGAGTACATCTCTGGTTGTTCTTATTGGTGTAGTAATATCCGGAGTGCTTTTGAACGGCATATTCCAAATCTATCAAATGCGAATTATAGAGCGTATGCAGCAGCGGATATTTACCCGCCTGACATTTGCATATACCTATCGTATCCCAAGAATCAGCTTGTTGAGTATTGACGAGTACTATCTGCCTGAGCTGGTCAATCGCTTTTTCGACACGGCTAACTTGCAGAAAGGCTTATCCAAGCTGCTGCTTGATTTCCCGTCTGCAACCATTCAAATTCTTTTTGGATTAATCCTGTTGAGTTTTTATCATCCGGTCTTTATCATATTCGCCATTGTCATTTTAATAGTGGTTGTTCTAATACTTTATTTTACAAGTTCGAAAGGATTCAACACAAGTATGGCCGAATCGGAATACAAATACCATGTAGCGCATTGGCTGGAGGAAATCTCAAGGGCAATCAAAACTTTCAAGTTTAATCAGGGGCATGAATTACATCTTAATAGAACAGACAAACTTCTGACGGGATATCTGGATTCCCGGCAGGCCCATTTTTCTGTACTGATTTTCCAATACCGGATTCTGGTTGCTTTTAAGGTCCTTATTACGGCAACTATGCTCATAATAGGTTCTGTACTGTTTATCCGGCAACAGATCAACCTTGGTCAGTTCATTGCTGCAGAAATCGTTATCCTCACAATCTTAGCGTCCATCGAAAAAATGATTGTAAGCCTGGAGGTAGTTTATGATGTTTTAACCTCCCTGGAAAAACTAAACCAGGTTCTTGATAAGCCACAGGATGAAGCAGATGAATTATACACGCGCTCGTTTTTATCCGATGGTATGGGTATCGATATTAAACTGAATAGTCTGTCATTTGGTTATTCAGGTAACAAGCCGGTGATCAATGGAATCGACCTGCATATTCAACGGGGCGAAAAAATTTGCCTCATGGGGGCAGAAGGTTCCGGTAAATCGACGTTATTAAGTTTGCTGGCCGGAATTTATACCGGGTTCTCAGGTAATATTCTGTTCAACGATGTGCCTTTAAAAACAATTTCAACCCGGCAACTGCATCAAAAAGTAGCGGTATTTCTTGCTGATGGAGAGCTGTTTACTGGTACCATTCATGAAAATTTAACAGTTGGAAACCAAAAGATAACTTTCGGTGAGCTGGATGCCATTTGTGAGATAGTGGGTTTAAGCTCTTATATTCGGAGCCAGCAAAAGGGGTATCAAACCTATCTGGATCCCCACGGTAGGAGATTATCCTATAACATTGCTCAAAAGCTCCTGCTCGTCCGCTGTCTGGCTATAAAACCGGATCTCTTATTATTAGAAGACGGTTGGGCTGGGATAGAACCAACTGCACGGGAAAGGGTAATACATTACCTTACGGGCTCGTCAGTTAACTTTACTATGATTGCCGTTACAAATGATGAAGGCTTTGCCGCACGCTGTGATCGAATTGTGTATTTAGAAAAGGGCAGCATTCTTTCATCAAGTAATTAATTTCAACATGTTTTTAGAGGGTAAATTATCAGCAGACAAATTCCACAGGTTTCAATCTTTTGCAAAAGTGAAGCCCGCCAGAGGAATGCACCGGCCAAAGAAGTTCGCTTTGCTACTTATTTTGGTATTACTAATATGTTGCTTTTTGCCGTGGACTCAAAATATTCAAACTACGGGAACTATATCTGCGCTGAATCCTGAACAACGGCCTCAACAGATCAACAGTGTCATTGCCGGGAAGATTGCTCAATGGCATGTAGAAGATGGGGCAGTAGTTAAAAAAGGGGATACACTTCTCCGCATTACAGAGATAAAAGAAGAGTATCTGGATCCTTCTCAATTACTTAGGGTAGGTGAGCAGATCAGCTCGAAAGACGCTTCCATTAACTTTTATCAGGATAAAGTTAATGCCGCCGGCTCTCAGTCGGCTGCACTTGATAATACGAAGCTGCTTAAGCTGAAGCAACTGGAAAATAAAATTAAGCAATATACCCTCATAGTTCAGTCCGACAGCATGAGCTTCATGGCTGCTGATAACCAGTTAAAGATCGCGGGCCAGCAATTAAGCCGGCAACAAACGCTCTACAATGCAGGATTGAAGTCGCTCACAGAATTCGAACAGAGACAACAAGGATATCAGGATGCAGTTTCCAGAAAAATAAATTCCGAAAATAAGTTTTACAACAGCCGAAATGAATTGTTAAATGTAAAGATTGAGCGCTCAGCAATTGAGCAGGAATACGCTGAGAAGATATTGAAAGTAAAGGGTGACCGGTTTACAACGTTATCAGATATCGCTTCTACACGGAGCGAGGTAGCTAAACTACAGAACCAGCTGTCAAATTATAAGCTCAGGCGTGACTTCTATGTAATTACTGCTCCGCAATCTGGACAGGTCATCAGGGCCGGCAAGGCCGGGATTGGCGAAACTGTCAAGGAGGGAGATCCCCTTGTCGAAATTGTTCCGTTGAGTTTTGATGCTGCAGTTGAAATTTACGTTGATCCGGTCGATATCCCATTGCTCAATAGCGGACAGGAAGTACGCCTCCAATTTGATGGCTTTCCGGCAATCGTGTTTTCAGGGTGGCCTGAATCCTCTTACGGTACCTTTGGCGGCAAAATATCGTCCATTGACCCCTCTATAAGCCGGAACGGTAAATTCAGGGTGTGGGTAGAGCCCGTTAAGGACGATAAAATTTGGCCGGAAAAATTAAGATATGGTTCAGGAGCTAAGGGAATAGCATTACTTTCTGATGTGCCTGTAATTTACGAATTATGGCGGAAACTGAATGGCTTTCCACCTGACTATTATATCGCAAAAACCAACGCTGAGGATAAATAAGAATATGAAAAGTAGATTCCTCGTCTTTTTTTTATTCATAGTGATGGCTGGTCCGGTTTATGGGTCTATTGCCGCTGATACGTTGAAATGGGTTGATTTTAAAGAACTGGTTCTTAGAAACCATCCCGTAATGATTAAGTATCAGCTGGTCGAGGAACGGGCAAAATCGCGTATGCGGCAGGCATGGGGAAATTTCGAGCCTGGCCTTTCTTATAATTATGATCAAAAGCTGTTTGACGGACTTAATTATTATCGATTCTCATCGCAGGAAGTAACGCTTCCGTTATGGTTTGGAATGGAATTGAAAGGTAATTTTGCAGAAGCATCCGGGTATAATCTTAACCCTGAAAACAAGATCCCCGGCGAAGGTCTGAGTAATGCGGGAATTAGTCTGCCACTGGGAAAGGGTTTGTTAATGGACAAGCGGCGGGCGGCTTTAAAGCAAGCAATGATCTTCAAAGATGCTACCCAGACGGAACAGCTGCGAATATTAAACGACTTGATGCTTCAGGCTGGAGATGCCTATGCAGAATGGCAAAGCTGGCATAAAATAAGTCAACTCTACGAGCAGGCATTGGAACTTGCACAAATTCGTTTCAAAGGTGTAAAAGACGGATTTCTAGGAGGCGACATGCCGGCCATCGATACAGTCGAAGCCTTAACGCAGCTTCAGCAACGCCTTATTAGTTTGCAGGATCGTAAATTGCAACAGCTTACTTCGCTTTATGAGCTCAGCACTTATTTATGGCGTTCGGAAAGTGAACCGTTCGACCCGGATAAGCTTGTCTTCATCCCCCAGGAGGATAATGTTCGATTGCCGGAAGTGCGGGTAGAGGCTGTTGACAACAATCCAAAGCTTAAAGCATATGACTTTAAACTTCAGGACCTTAATATCGATAAGCGGCTAAAGGCTGAAAACCTTCGCCCGACAATAGATCTTCAGCTTGGGCTGCTGAACTCCGGCACCGGTGTGTTTCGAAACTTTAATCCTGTCTTTTGGCAGAATAATAACAAAGTCTCCCTAAACGTTGCTTTCCCATTAACATTTGCAAGCGCAAGGGGAGAGTTAGCCGAAGCGAAAATTAAAATTACTGAAACGCAGATTGAACAGAGCCTGGTTCGTAATGAGCTGGAGGTAAAATTAAGGCAAAACAGGGCAGAGCTAAGCACTTTGCAAAGCCAGTTGGCTCTGGTAAATCAATCACTCCAGGCGAATCAAAAATTGCTGGAAGGGGAAAGTATGCGATTTTCACTTGGTGAAAGTTCACTTTTTCTGATTAATGCCCGTGAAAGCAAGCTCCTGGAAATACAAGAGAAGATGATCGAAACGGAGTATAAGATTTTGAAAACGCATTTAAAAGCGCGATGGCTTACCGGAGGGGATGCATATTGAACATGATCAGGTAATGGATTCAAGCTTCCCGTTTTTCATGTAAAACTGTGGATTTACAGGTATCCGGTATCACATTTAAAATAATATTAAATGTGGTTAACAATTAATTACAATCATTAACATATATGATCTAACATGTTATTTCACTCTTTTGAGGTTCTTGACAGGTACGTCTACAATTAACGGAACTCTTTCGATCGTAACAAAACTTACATCAAGTCCAAAGCTTTTGGCGTCTGATATACTTAGGAATTTCAAAATAGAATGAAAGCCTATTGCAATCCGGTCTATTAAATTTAGCTGATTAGATTTGGCCAGAACCTTTTCCAAAACTACAAAACGGAAATCGCCTACCATTTTATGTTTTTTCAGAGATTCATAGCGGCTGGTAATATCGATTTCTTTGTTTTTGACCAGGTCTTCAACAACCGTTCTGAATAATAAATTAATTTGCGGCTCCACTTTAAAGCCTAGTTTAAAATCGATCCGTATAAGCTTTTCAGGAATCAGAAAATCGACCTTATATTCTTTTGTAAAAGGTTCATCTGTGACATCAACATGAAGTAACCAATATACATCGGCCCTTTTAGGCTGTTTCTGTATAATAGAATACATGATCTTCGATTCTATTTCCGATTTAAAATTAGCGCTGGTAAGATAGATGAGCTGAGACGAATACTTGGGTACCGAACTATCTTCACTTAATTCTTTAATGATCGGATAATAATTCTCAATCTCCTCAAATTTCAGATATTTATTTTTAATCCTCCGGCCTTTTGCCCATGCCCACATGACCGAGAACAACACAGAGCCAAGTAACAGCGTGAACCAGCCGCCATGAAGGATTTTTGCCAGATTACCGTATAAGAACGTGAGTTCAATAATTCCATAGACGGCAAGGAAGATCGCAATTAAATAGGTCGGATATTTTTTACGCTTCAGGAACATAGCAACCAGTATAGTTGTCATCAACATAGTAACTGTTATTGATAAGCCGTAAGCTGCTTCCATGCGGGTAGATTCTTCAAATATTAACATGACCAATACACATCCTGCCCATAAGATCCAGTTCATAGACGGCACATATAGTTGTCCTTTTTGAATTGAGGGGTAGTTAATCCGGACTCTTGGCCATAAATTCAGTCGTACCGCTTCCGAGATCAACGTGAAAGAGCCAGAAATTAAAGCCTGGCTTGCGATGATTGCTGCCAGTGTAGCGATACCAATTCCGTAGATCAGGAACCATTGCGGCATAAGTTGGTAAAAAGGGTTGTTATCAAGTACTCGTCCCTGTTGCTGCCATAACCATACGCCCTGGCCAAAATAATTTAGTAAGAGCGCAGTTTTCACGTAAATCCAGCTGATTCTTATATTAGACCGGCCACAGTGTCCAAGATCTGAATATAGAGCCTCTGCTCCGGTAGTACATAAAAATACTCCGCCAAGTATTAGAAATGCATCCGGATTGGAAGATAAAATGTGGTAGGCATAATATGGGTTGACAGCTTTTAAGATTTCCGGGAACTGGTATACATAAGATAGGCCTAAGGTAGCCAGCATGGTAAACCAGACCCACATAACAGGCCCAAAGGCCTTACCAACTATAGAAGTGCCAAACTGCTGGATGCCAAACAAAATTGTTAGAATGACTATAACTATTGATACGGTTGGAAGGCCCGGATAAAGGATTGCAAGGCCCTCAATTGCAGAGGAAACAGTTATTGGTGGAGTAATTATGCCATCAGCCAGCAGTGCGCTTCCTCCAATCATGGCGGGTATCACCAGCCACTTAGCCTTTCGTTTTACTAATGAATACAGTGAAAAAATACCTCCTTCGCCTCTATTATCCGCCTGCAAAGTTATAATCACATATTTAATGGTGGTTTGCATGGTCAATGTCCAGAATATACAGGACAAGCCTCCAAGGATTAGATCCGGCGTAATTATCCTATCTCCGATAATTGCTTTAAATACATATAGTGGTGAGGTTCCTATATCCCCATAGATTATCCCCAGACTTATTAGTAAACCAGCTGCTGATAGCTTGTGAAGATTTTTATAATTAGCCAACTTATGTCAAATGATCGGTAAAAGTAGTTAAATGGGACATACAAACAACCGGGGTGTTAGCGTAATATTATACTTACGAGATCAAATTTGACGGGGTATTTTGTACTTATTGGCCAGCCACCTGAATAGCCTCTCGGCATCTTCTTTTTTAAATAATTCTGTTCCGGGCCTCATTGTAGCAGCGGTACCACATGCTACTCCCAAACAGACCATTTCCCGAAGACCTTTACCTTTGCTTAAAGCATGGACCATCCCCGCAACCATAGAATCGCCAGCCCCAACTGTGCTTAATTTCTTAACTGACGGAGCTTGTATTTGCCCGGCAATGCTAGCGGAAACCAGGTAAGCTCCCTGGGCTCCCATAGATACTACCACGACTTCACATTTTCCTTTAGAGATTAATTTACGGGCGGCGTCCTCCACCAATTGATCATCAAGATATTCATGTCCTGAGAGCTGACTCAGCTCTTTTAGATTAGGCTTTAGCAGGTAAACACCCTCCTCAACGGCTATTTTAAGAGCTTCGCCTGAAGTATCTGCAATAAAACGAGTATCGGATTTTTTTGCTATACGGGAAATCTTAGCAAAAAAATCAGCTCCGGGTCCGGGTGGGATACTTCCGCTTGCAACAATATAATCTGCCGTGGCGGCTAAACGTTTAATGGAATTAAGTAGCATTTTTTCCTCGGCTGGATAAATCCTGGATCCAGGCATTCCGAAGCGGAATTGCTGGTTCGAGGAGGTCTCCACAACTATAAAATTCTCTCGAGTTGAATTTTTTGTACTTATTCCTTCATGAGCGATTTTTTCTAATTTTAAAAGAGCTTGAAGCAAATCGCCAGTGGCGCCACCTGCCGGAAAAAGGGCTATGGAGGGTGTTCCCAGACGTTTCAGACCTCTGGATACATTAACTCCGCCGCCACCTGGTTCATACTTTGGCTCGGAACAGACAAGCTTCTGTTCAGGAATCAATTTGTCAACGCTTGCACTTTTGTCAACAACCGGGCTAAGGGTGATAGTGATAATTTTTGACATTCTAAATGTTCGTTCGGTTTAGCCTGATGATCAGGCAGAACGTGAAAATAATAAAGATAGATAAAGCTATCTTCATCTTACTTAAAGAAGCGAATTATCTTCTATAACCGCAGGAAAGCCCGCCCTTGGTACGATTCGATAAATCCCAAAAAGGCTCTGGTTATTGCAACGCTTTTTTCAACTGCTCAACTGCATAGCGCTGAGCATCTTTTGCTTCTGGTACAATAGCAGCCATTCCGAAAAATTCATGTGTAACGCCATCGTAGTTTTTTGTATTTACTGTAACACCTGCTGCTTTGAGTTTATCCGCCAGCATCATGCCGTCACTTTGTAAAGGATCGATCTCGGCAGTGATTATGGTTACCGGGGGGAGATTATCCAGCTTTGCATTAACAAGCGATATTTTGGGATCTTTAGCCTCCGATATATTATTCAGATAGTGCTTAGTAAACCACTCCATCATGGGTTTATCCAGGGGTTTAGCAGTTGCATACTTCTTGTAAGAAGCTGTGTTCATATCCGATTGAGCTATCGGATAAACCGCTAAAATATGCAGGGGCATCTTGATGCTTTTATCACGAGCCATTATTGCCATGTTAACAGCAAGATTTCCGCCTGCGCTTTCACCGGCGACAGCAATTTTTTCCGGGTCCCCTTTGATTGATGCTGCGTTTTTAGTCACCCACTCATATGCCGCGAATGAATCCATGTGGGCGGTAGGAAATTTATGCTCCGGACCCATACGATATGCAACTGAAACTACTACTGCATTTGCTTGTTCGGCAATGGCGCTGGCAGAGGCATCATATACATCCAGATCCGCAATTACGAAGCCACCTCCATGATAATATACAATCACCGGAAAAGGTCCTTCTCCCTTTGGAGTGTAGATTCTCGCATGTATGTTACCGCCGGAAACCGGAATCTTCTGGCCAGAAGTATCAACCATAGGAGGAGGAATGGTTATATTGTTCTCTTCAATAAGAGCCATAACAGCATCAGTAGGGGTATGATTTTTTCGAGCTTCAGCGGGAGAAAGCTCTGGTATGGGTTTATCGTTAAAGCTGGCGAGTTTCTCAATTACAGCCTGCATTTCTGGTTTTATGCCAGGTGCCCAATCGGGTTTAGGCCCTGATGGCTTAACAACACTTTGTGCGGTAGCAGTGTCTGTGCTAACAGAATCCGAACTATTTGTCGAATTCGTGGATGATCCGCATGCGCTTATTGCCATAATTGCTGCACTTAATAAACTGATTGCTTTAGACCTGATAATTAGAGTAGAGGTGTTAGATTTCATTTAAGGTATTTCCTGTTATGCCTATCGATATGCTATATCAGAGCAAAAAATAAGCCATAAACGCCTGGATTATTAAGTTCCTTACAACGTAGACGAATAATGGCCAGGGCATATTTGGAGCTAATTATGTGGCTAATAATTTTCATCCGGAACAAAATTTATCTCCCGTAATCCAGAATAATATCTTCATTAAGTTTTTTTTCATTCGCCGCAAGTATTTAGTGAAGCTGTAAAACAAAAAGTTATTTCTTTACTTTTAGAATAAACGTCATTTTACCATGATAGCGTCGCTACTAATTTCAATCAAAATTTCAACTGGAAAAGAAAATTTATGATCTCTGGTAAAAGGAATTATCATGAAATTGATACTATTCGTTTCATAACCATTTCTATAATAGTTTGGTCGCATTCACTTTTCCCGCCATGGCATCTTCGAAAATCTAATGATTTAATCGAAGTTATAATCAACTCAGTCGTAATTCAATTGGGTGCAATCAGCACAGTAATATTTTTTATTGTATCTGGTATTCTCATGCATTCAAAATTACAGGAGTATACTTTTAAAAAGTATTTTAATGAACGCATTCCTGTTGTATATGCCCCATGGCTATTTATCGTTGGCCTGAATGTTATGCTGATCATGCTCCATCAGATATTGTCTAAGGAGTTAGTCACAACAAGTATATCACCAATTTTAGCTTCCATTTACGTTATTTTAAACGGATTAGTAATATATGGACCTTACTGGTTTGTGCTTACCTATTTAATAGGAATGGTAGTATTAATTTACTTCAAACAGTATTCTTCCAACGTTTTCTTCGGGCTGCTGTTATTCTCCATAACCGCATTTTATGCGGTGAATTTTCATTTTAGCTGGATTGACACGTTTCACACAAAAGCGGTCCTGGCCTATACTTTCTTCATTTGGCTTGGCTTTCAGTTTCACAGGCATTGGGAGGAAATAATCCTTCAGGTCGAAAAAATCAAGTGGTATGTACTAATTGCTTTGATGCTTGTGTTTTTTTCAATAGCATGTTATGAAGGTTTTAAGCTTTCATTGGACGGGGTGAGAGATCCATATGCATCAAATCGCTTCACCAATATTATATTTTCTATAATCTTCTTTTTCTTTCTTCTTAAAATTGGCCCGATAAGGATCATCAATAATTTACGTCCGCGAAAGATTGTTTATGGTATTTATCTGGTTAACAGTATAGTGGTGCTGGAACTGACAGTTCTGTTAAAGAAATATATTGAAAGTCTTTATCTTGTCAGTATCTGGACCTTGTTAGGCCTGCAAATTATGTTTTTTACCTTGACTTTGATATTAACCTATTTCATCGTGAATTATCTTATAAGCTCCTCTTTGAAATGGGTAATCGGGTCTAAATAAGGCCGTCAGTCATTTAGAAATTACGCGTCTTCCTTTGATGGATTTTCGCCGGACTGGCAAATGCATAAAACAGCTTTTCCCTAATTCCTTTTGCCTTCCTGACATCTTTTACCAGGTCGACAAATTCGTGAAAATTGAGATAGATAGGGTCGAGTCTGTCGCCTATTTTTGTGGTTAAGCCATAATCTGGCTTTTCGTCTTCGTGATGATAAGTTCCGAAAATCCGGTCCCAGATTATGAACGTGGCTGCAAAATTCTTGTCCAGGTATTTCTCCTGCGATCCATGATGAACCCGGTGGTTTGACGGCGTTGCAAATATGTATTCTATAACGGGATGTAGCTTGTGGATATATTCTGTGTGTACCCAAAACTGGAACAGGACGGCTACCTGACTGGTAACGAAAAAGATCACTGGATGAAAGCCCATAATAGCAACAGGCAAAAAGAAGATAACCTTTAAGTTTTGCAGCCAGCTCAATCTGAATGATACTGTCAGATTATAATTTTCCGCAGAGTGATGTATCACATGTGTAGTCCAGAAGAAGCGGTTAAAATGCGAGACACGATGTGACCAGTAACTCAGGAAGTCGAAAAGGATGTAACAGGGAATGATCGTCCACCAGTTTAGAGACATACGCCATGGAACCAGGTTGTATATCCAGACCGCTCCATAAACCAATACAATTTTGAAAAGAAGATTAACACCCAAATTCCCGAAACCGACAAGGACCGAACCGATTGATTCTTTCAGTTTGTAATTTTTGTTCTGCACATACCATGAATAGCCAATTTCAAGAAATGTAAAAAAGGCCATAACTGGTATCGCATATACAATAATCTGGGGCGAGTTCTTCTCCAGGTTTGTTATTTCTTCATAAGGTATTTGACTAGCCCCGAAAATGTTACCAATTAATAAAATCATTCTTTGTTAAACAGTGTTAAGGGCTCCTTAGCGCCAATGGTAACCATGACTCGCTACGATTGACGCCTTCGTATTTCCTTTATAATAAGAATTAAAGGAGATTTGTTTTCATTGAATAATTATTAATCAAAATGAGTCATTGGGAATTTCAGCCCCGGCATGTTTTAAATTTTGATATACTAATCGTTCTTTATCGCGCAAAATACTAAATCCTCAAGGAAAGAAACAATCGCTGACTCATCTTTGGTTTTGCCAAAATCAGTGAGCGAGGGAAGATTATTCATAAAAAAATTTTGGAAGTGTGCCATCTCAATGATTGTACTTGACAAAGATTTAGGATACGCGTATTTAGGATTACACTCCAGAATAATATCTCCAATTTTTGCACAAAGGTCTTTATAAGGTTTAAATAATTGGTCTTTGTTGTCTTCCGATACGTGTTTAGTTAAATACGCTTTCGTTCCTTCAGCTATGATTATCTGGTGGAGAATACTTTCATCCACATAGCTTGTTCTGATGTCATCTTCGATTGTAGTGGCCAATAGCTGAATTGCCTTTTTAAGTTTTACTTCCGGATCCTGAATATTGCTGGTATTTATAACAATACGATATTCAAGCCAGCTCCAGTACCAAGCTGTAATGTATATCAGCAAGCGGTGTTTGTTTTCAAAGTATCGGTAAACGCCTGCTTCTGTGCTGCCAATTTCTTCCGCCAGTTTTTTAAATGTAAAAGATTCAAACCCGCTTTTGTTGATTAACTGGATACTGTTTCGTATAATTTTTTTACCCAATTCTGTTTGTTCCGGATTTCTGAGAAATAACTTCTCGTTCATTTTTATCTGCAATTCTATTTCCATGTACTTCTACTAATTTATTAGCTACAACAAACAAACATCTTAATGTTAGATTTTTACAATACTAACTATAAAGCTTTACAATTTAATGACATAGTAATACTATCATTAGCAATATACGTACTATCTTAGCTTTATTAAATTAAAGAAAGATCGCATATGAATAAAAAAAATATGTTTAAGGAATTAAAAAGCGACCTACCGGCAAGTATAGTTGTCTTTTTTGTGGCAGTTCCACTTTGCCTCGGAATTGCCCTGGCATCAGGTGCCCCTTTGTTCGCGGGAATTATCGCCGGCATTGTCGGGGGCATTGTAGTGGGAATCGCCAGCGGCTCCCCCCTGGGAGTTAGCGGCCCTGCAGCAGGCTTAGCTGTTATAGTTTTAACGTCCATTGCAGCTATTGGTTCATGGCCTGCTTTTTTGTTAGCTGTTGTCCTGGCCGGAATCTTCCAGCTAATTATGGGTTTTGCCAAGGCTGGATTTATTGCCTACTTCTTCCCCTCAGCAGTAATTAAAGGAATGTTGACGGGTATCGGCCTTCTTATTATCCTAAAGCAAATTCCCCATGCACTAGGCTATGATCAGGACCCGGAGGGAGACTTGTCTTATTTTCAGGCTGATGGAGGTACGACTTTATCTTCAATCGCCAGTGCTTTCAATTCGGTCACCACTGGTGCTGTATTGATTTCTGTTATAGCGATAGCTATATTAATTTTTTGGGATAAGGTATTAATTAAAAAGCATAGAATATTTCAGATTATTCAGGGGCCTATTGTGGTTGTTGCTTTGGGTATTATGATGAATTACTTGTATCAATCGGGAGCTCTAAATTTCAGCCTGGCCGCAGACCAGGTAGTAAGGCTTCCCGTTGCGAATAGCTTAACGGAGTTTTTTACCTTTTTTACTTTTCCTGACTTCTCGGCAATTACAAATTTTAAAGTTTGGGAGGTGGCAGTTGTATTAGCCATTGTGGCGAGCCTGGAAACGCTATTATGCGTAGAGGCAACAGACAAACTTGACCCGGATAGAAGAGTAACACCCACCAACAGGGAATTGAAAGCCCAGGGATTGGGAAATATACTTTCTGGTTTAATAGGCGGCCTGCCCATAACACAGGTTATCGTACGCAGTACGGCCAATATCACTTTCGGTGGCAAAACAAAATTGTCAGCCATATTACACGGTGTTTTCCTCCTGATAAGTGCAATGACTATTGCTGGATTGCTCAATATGATTCCCCTGGCCAGCTTAGCAGCAATATTGATTATAGTTGGATTTAAATTAGCCCAGCCTGCGCTCTTTAGGCGGATGTACAAATTGGGCTGGGAGCAGTTTGTACCATTTGTAGCAACAGTTGCAGGCATATTGGCAACCGATTTATTAAAGGGAATTACCATCGGTGTACTTTTCGGCATCTTTTACACCTTGCGTCATAGTTATCGTAATTCTCATCATATGAAAGATGTTGTAACTACAGAAGATGGTATAACTGTCCATCACATTGAAATGGCACAGGAAGTTTCGTTCTTTAACAAGGCAAGCGTTATGATGGCTTTAGAAGCAATCCCTGCCAATTCAAAAGTGGTTATTGATTTCTCCCAATCCAAATCAGTTGCAAATGATGTAATTGAACTTATAAAAAGCTACGAGATTAATGCCAAAACAAAGAATATTAACGTGGAGAAAATCAATTTTATTGAACCGGTTTATTTATAATCAATTCCAAAAATAAAAAACAACAAAAATGAAGACATTAACTAAAGAAATGCAGGCTGCTATCCAACCTTCAATGGCCCTGGATATTTTAAAAGAAGGTAATAAAAGGTTCATGAATAACCTCAAAGCAAACCGTAACCTGCTGCAGCAGGCCAACGAAACATCCGACGGGCAGCATCCCTTTGCAGTTATATTGAGCTGCATAGATTCCCGTACGTCAGCCGAGTTGATCTTTGACCAGGGCCTGGGCGATGTTTTCAGTGTGCGAATTGCCGGCAATATCATCAACGAGGATATATTAGGCAGCATGGAGTTTGGCTGCAAAGTTGCCGGTTCTAAAATTATAGTGGTGCTTGGCCATACCAAATGTGGTGCTGTGAAGGGTGCCTGCGACCACGTGGAAATGGGTAACCTCACCGCTTTGCTGAGCAAAATACAGCCCGCAGTGTATGATGAAAAGTCAGTATTGGAAAACCGCAATTCAGGCAATGATGATTTTGTAGAAAAAGTTGCAGTCATTAACGTAAAAAGAACAGTACACGCAATAATGGAACGCAGCCCTATTTTGAAGGAAATGATCCAGGCGGGTACCATTGGCATTGTTGGTGGCACACATAATATCACAACGGGTGAAGTTCAATTCTATGACGATACCCTGATCATAAATAATATTGATTAGTCATATCAGGAGGTTGTAAAATCTCCTGATATATAAAAATATCTGCCTGGCGGCAGACGAAAGTGCAGAGGAGAGCGCAGAGAAATACTTACATTCCTACGGGCAAGCGCAAAACGCTGTGCAAATAAACTCTGCCTACTGCGGAACCCTCTGCGGCCTCCGCGTTTATTTATACGCTTCGCAAGGCCGTTAACAATCAATCTGGCAGGATATTACCATTTGTCCGATCCCCGGTTTTTTCCTAATTTGCATCAAAATCTCACTCTATGAAAATGCTCCGAACTTTCATGTTTTCCCTGTTGGTGATGACTGCTTTTATGGCCTTTAGCACACAAGCCCAGACTACTGTGTGGATCGTGCGGCACGCAGAGAAAGATCTAAAGAACCCTTCGGATAAAGATCCCGTGCTTTCACTTGACGGGCAGGACCGGGCCAAAGATCTGGCCAGTCTGCTTTTGCCGCAGCGGATACTTGCCGTTTATGCTACCCCCTTCAAACGTACCATGCAAACTGCGGAACCAACAGCTTACGGGCACGGTGTCAAAGTACAAACCTATGATGCGACTGATCCTGCGGCCCTCGCGGCAACAGTGCTCCGTCAGCATAAAGGTGGATCCGTAGTAATCGTCGGCCATTCGAATACCGTCCTGGAACTTGTGGAGGCCTTCGGTATTAAACGCCCGATCCCTGCTTTGAATGATGATGATTATAATTATATATTCACGGTTACTGTTCAGGGTGATTCCACACAGATGCAGATGACGCAATATGGAAAATTGAAGAGGGTGGTGGTGCCGAAGTGAGTCGAAGGACTCTTACTAATCTTTACTTAAACTCATAAGATAATCGAGTAAGGCATCTCGCTTTTCTGCAGTCATCCCGGACAGCAAATTCTCGTACATCAGTGATTTGGATTCATTCTCCATTTTTTCTATCTCGCTTTTTTTGACATTGATTATCTGATTGCCCACTACCATGAATGCCAACTGGTCGTTTTGAGAATTTATGACACGGCCCAGCAAAACAGACCCGTCTTTCTTAGTAATACGTACACCGCCCATACTTGGCTTTATTTGTCGGGATGGGTATTGTATCGACTCCAAAATTTCTGCGCCTGAGAAATTTTTGGAAACATCTTTCAGATTGGGTCCTAATAGTTCGGTCTTGCCGTCTACCTGATGGCAACCTAAACATGCTGACTCAGCAAAAAGCTGTTTTCCCAATTCAAGCGTATTTTGGGAAAACGTTTTACTCTCTTTTGGCCTGGTGTAATTGCCTTTTGATTTATTCTCAGGGTCATAGATAAGTTTATAGAAACCACCTTGCTCCTTAAAAACTGCATTATACCAATAGTCTGCTTTACCATGGAGTGATAGATAAAGACTACCGTTTTTCCCAAAAGCGAGGTCAGAGATTTTCGGAATATCGGCTATTGTATATTCCACATATTGGTAAGTATTATCAGGCTTACGAGTTACGATAACTCTGCTAAGAGCTCCGCGATTCCAGCGTTCTCCCGGTCCGTAATAGGACACAAAAAGATCACCCCCAGTGCCTCCAAAATCATTATTCGATTTATTAAACTCGATCGAAGACGGAGCAACTTCAGAAATTAAATTAAAATCAGGCTTCTTAACTCTCCCAGAATCAGAAGGAAATTTCTTCTTGTTATGACCATAAAATGAACCCACTTCCAGCCGGTTCAACTCTTCTGTTGGATTTCCACCGCCTTCATTGTCGGTAAACAATAAATCACCATAGGTGTTAAAGTCCATACCGGGAACAGATCGTATCCCCTTTGCCACAATTTCAGATGTTTTTCCATCCGGGGAGATTCGAACTATGCTGCCACGAATTCCCCGGGGATCGGGGGCTGCACCGGCATTCCACGAATCGGAAGCAATAGCTGCATATAGCCATCCATCGGGCCCGAATTGTAATCCGCTGGTCCATTCATAAGGGTGTTCGCTGTTAGGTATTTTATTAAAGAAAGTCCAGCTGGTATCGGCCTTTCCGTCGTTATTTAAATCCCTGAACGCCCTGATCTCCTGGGCTGTTCCAATGTAAACTATGTCGCCACGATGAGCAAAACCTGCGGGAGATCTTAAACCGAAGTCGCCAACATGGCAATATAAGGCTGTACTGTCTTCTAATCCATCTGCGTCTGAATCATGAAGAGTGTAGACCTCACCGGTCTGATTCATTGCATACAACAGACCTTTCGGACCAAGGGCAATTTGAATTGGATTGCCAATTGTAACTCCTTTGTTGATTGGAAGTTTAACAGCGCGATAAGGCCCATAAACTTTAATTTCAGTGTCTTGAAAATTCTGATACTGATTTGCTTCTCTAGCAGGCTTATATTCCCATATAAACACAGCGAAGATTATAGTGAGCAGTGAAAGTGAAAGATTTTGAAGTGAGATCATCGTTTTAGCTTATAAATAAATATACACAGAAAATATTTTTTATCAATTGCATGAAAAAATCCGTGATGAAACTTATTTC
>NZ_JBKJUM010000051.1:0-17496 GCF_046590655.1 Daejeonella sp. | reverse complement strand
AAAATGTTCTTCGAAGGAGGATCGAATCAGGCTGATTTGACGAGAGAACCGCGAGTTTCTAAAATTTAGGTCAGCTGTATCTGATGTCATGTCATCTATTTCTACAGCATCAATAGTGGCGTCGGGATATCGTTGGGCAAGCATTAATGCGATAACTCCAGTTCCTGTGCCAATTTCGAGCACCTGGCCGATATTTTCATTGCTCGCAATTGCCCCCAGAATAGCAGCATCAGTGTTTACTTTCATCCCGCAATTGGTTTGATCCACGCTGAACTGCTTAAACTGAAATACCTTACTCATCAGATTTCATAAAGCTCTAAAGGTAGTCCGTCGGGGTCAGAGAAGAATACAAAACGTTTTCCGGTGTACTCATCGACGCGTATTTCTTCAGTCAGTATACCATGCCCTTGCAGATGAACTACAGAAGCCTGAATGTCATCGACTTCGAACGCAAGATGTCTTAAGCCCTGAGCTTCGGGTCCGGACGGACGCGCGGGGGGATTAGGAAAGGAGAATAATTCTATTTGATATTCGCCGTTGACTGAAAGATCCAGCTTATATGAATCGCGTTCTTCCCGATATACTTCGTGCTGTTTTTTGAAACCGAGTATATCTATATAGAATGCTTTCGATAAAGTATAATCAGAACAAATTATTGCGACATGATGTATGGATTTGATGCTGAGCATAGTACATGATCAATTGTAATCCATTATTTTAAATATTTTCCGTACCATTCCAGATACCGTTTAAATCTGTCAGCCTGATAACTCAATGCATCGATTCCATGAAATTGACCGGGATAAATGACCAGTTCCGTTGGGACATTCAACGTTTTTAGTGCTGCATACATCTGTTCGCTCCCAACGGATGGAACATTAAAATCATTCTGACCGACCATGAATAAAGTTGGCGTTTTGATCTGATTGGCATGAGTAAAGGGATAAGATAATTTCATATATCTTTCAAGGTCTTTTGGTAACCAGGGCAAACCAACTTCTTCGTTCCACTGCAGAAGGTATTGATCTACACCGTACATGGATAGTTGCATCGCACTGCCTGCACCGCTAATTGCAGCTTTAAAGCGCTGATCTTTGGTAATGGTGTAATCGGTTAAAATTCCTCCATAGCTCCAACCTCCAATACCCAGCTTGTCGCCGTCGACCAAACCTTCTTTAACCAAATGATCTGTAGCGCTTAAAAGATCAGAGACCTCCAGGTTCCCCCAATCGCCATATATAGCCTTGCTGAAACCTGTTCCTCTCCCATTGCTTCCGCGATAATTAACTGCGGCTACCGCGTAACCTCCGGCAGCCAGCATCTGCCGCGTCAGGTCAAATGAAAATTGATCCTGAGATACCGGACCACCATGAATATATAAAACCAGGGGTAATTTCTTATTGGCTGAACCTGATGGCATTAACAGAAGACCAGAGACAAGGGTTCCATCTTCACTTTTTGACTTAAATCCCCGGACAGTCGCCAAATCTATTCCTTTTAACCAGGTCTCATTTACCTGACTTATTTGATTTAATTTGCCATTAGTTAAGGTGAAAAGATTAGCGGGATGCAGCGGATCGCTCATCACAGTCAAGTGAGATCCGGAGGGGTGTCGCTCCAGCACACTGAAACTACGGTCATCGCCAATTAGCTTTCTCATTTTGCCACTTGCCACATCCACGGATGAGATGTATTTCTGGCGATCGTCTTCCACCAGGAAAGAGATGGACTGACTATCTTTTGACCATTTTAGATTGGAAACGGGCCTGTCAAGCTCTTTCGTAAGCAGTTTGATATGACTCCCATCAGACTGCATAACAGCGAGAATGTTTTGATCGTAATTGATATAGGTATCGTCAGACGTTGACCTTAAAAAAGAAATATATTTTCCATCATCACTCCATTGGGGACTTCCATCCTTACCTTTCCAAACGGTTAGCTTTTTAGTCGGACTGCCAGCTTTCGCATCAACTACAAAAATATCTTCGTTATCATTGCGGTCCGGATCTTCAGTTGTATTACTGACAAAGGCAATTTTCGATCCGTCCGGAGACCATGAAGGAGAACCTTCATCATATTTTCCAGTGGTCAGTTGTTCCACTTTACCGCTGGCTATTTCAAGGATATACAGATGAGTAGCTCTGTTGCCGATATAACCATCAATATCCTGTTTAAAGTGATATCTGTTTGCTACGATTGGGGCTTTAATTTTAGGCTTCTTTTTTTCCGTTTCATCTTCATCTTTGACGACTAAAATTATCCTTTTACCATCTGGAGACCATTGATACCCACGCAGGTCACCTTTTATCCGGGTAAACTGTTTCGCCTCTCCTCCCCGTCTGTCCATCAGCCAGACCTGGGACTTCTCAATGCTATCTACTTTCTTGGATGACAGATAAGAAATATATCTGCCGTCCGGACTAAACTGCGCATTAGATTCGTCCTCTTCAGAGTAGGTAAGCTGGATGGTTTCCGTCCCATCCCAGCTTACCATAAATAGGTCAGACTGATTTTTATCCTTTATTGAATCCGGCGTAGAGACACTGTATATTACCCATTTCCCCTCCGGGGAGATCTTTGGAGCACTTATCGATCGAAAACGATAGACATCATTGGGAATTAATTTACGCTTGTTCGTTTGTGCATTGGCAAAAACTGCAGAAAGAACGATTGCTAAACAAAGGAATAATTTCATATTACAAATCAGGTAACGGTTAAAAAGTGAGTATATAAAAAGCAATTTACCTGATATAATTATTTTACTCTCCTAGTATATCATGCAAAACATTGTCGTACAAACCTTTCGCCTCAGCTACAGAACCAAAGCTTAATTCATCCACATTCAAATTTCCGGACGAAACTTTTCCAAGAAGACTAAATTCTGTCTCTGATGTGGCGAGCAGTTCAATAAACTCTTCCTGCTGTTCAGCTTTTACCGAAACAAGCACCCTTCCCTGTGCCTCGCCGAACAGGAATGCATCTTTACGAATATTGGAATCTGTTTCAATTTCAAATCCAAGACTATTCGGCATAGCTGATTCCAAAAGTGTTATATACAGTCCACCGTCCGAAACATCATGGGCGGACTGAATTAATTTTTGACGGATAAGCTGTTTTATAACCTGGTGCATGGCATATTCTTTTTCAAGATCAAAATATGGTGCCGGACATGCCGTTATGCCGTGGTATGAGGCCAGGTACTGGGAAGACGAAATATCATTAACACTCTCACCAACCATATAAATCAGATCACCCGTTTGTTTAAAATCGGATGTCATGAAAGTACCCAGATCGTCGAGCACACCTAACATTCCTATGGTTGGAGTAGGGAACACAGGTCCTTCATCTGATGATTGATTATAAAAGCTAACATTTCCACCCGTTACCGGCGTTTCAAATTTTGTACAGGCGGCACCCATTCCTTTGATAGCTCCAACAAACTGCCAGTAAACTTCCGGCACATAGGGATTTCCGAAATTCAGGCAGTTGGTAATAGCTACAGGCTCGCCGCCGGCGCATGTGATATTTCTTGCTGCTTCGGCAACTGCTATAGCACAACCTTTTTCAGGATCGGCATATACATATCTTGAATTACAATCCACAGATAACGCAATGGCTTTGTCTGTGCCCTTGATGCTTACAACTGCGGCATCACTCGGACGGTTAGTGGTCATAGTCCCAGTTCCCACCATAGAATCGTACTGATCAGTAACCCACCTTTTGGAAGCTATATTTGGATGAGAGATCAGGTGCTCTGCTACGGCTTTTAAATCACCAGGCTCTTTAACATCTTCAATCCTGAACTTTTGGTTTTCCTGAAAATAGGCAGGTTCTTTATAATCTCTTTTATAAACCGGTGCTCCACCTCCAAGTACAAGGTCATCGGCTGGCACATCAGCCACCAATTCCCCATTCATATAATAATGCAATCGCTTGGTGTCGGTAACTTCTCCGATAATAGCACAATTGAGGTCCCATTTATCAAAAACAGCTTCCACCTCTTTTTCACGACCCTTCTCTACAACTATAAGCATCCGCTCCTGCGATTCAGAAAGAAGAATCTCGAATGGCTTCATATTTTCCTGACGCACCGGTACCAGATCAAGGTCGATTCTCATTCCATGCTCGCCCTTTGCTGACATCTCGGAATTGGAGCAGATGATGCCCGCAGCACCCATATCCTGCATTCCAACAACGGCTCCGGTTTTTATAACTTCCAGCGTAGCTTCAAGCAAAAGTTTCTCCTGAAAAGGATCACCAACCTGTACTGCAGGCAGATCATTGATCGAGTCTTCAGTAATATTTTTAGATGCGAAGGCTGCACCATGAATTCCATCTTTTCCGGTAGCCGAACCGACAATGTACACCGGGTTTCCTACACCGTAAGATGTCGCTGACACTGTTTCACCATTTTTAACAATTCCGGCTGACATGGCATTCACCAAAGGATTAACCGTATAACACTCATCAAAAAACAATTCGCCCCCTACTGTTGGAATACCAAATGCATTCCCGTAATCGCCAATACCCTTTACAACACCTTTAATAAGCCACTTCGTGCGTTCCTGTTCAGGATCGCCAAAGCGTAAAGAATTTAGTTGTGCAATTGGCCTTGCACCCATAGTAAAAATATCACGGTTAATCCCTCCTACTCCCGTAGCTGCTCCCTGATAGGGTTCCAGTGCCGAAGGGTGGTTGTGGGATTCTATTTTAAACACACAGGCAATGTCGTCCCCTAAATCAACCATTCCAGCGTTTTCTTCACCAGCTTTCGCCAGCATCCTCGGACCATCTTTTGGCAGCGTTTTTAGCCAGGTAATCGAGTTTTTGTACGAACAGTGTTCACTCCACATAACCGAAAATATAGATAGCTCAGTAAAGTTTGGGGTACGCCCTAATATTTCCTTTATTCTATCAAATTCTTCGGGAAGCAAGCCAAGATCTTTAGCGGTTTCGATGGTGGTAAGTTGCAAATTTTCCAATATAGCGGGGTTTGTTTTGGGAAGGTCAAAAGTAGGAAAAAGTTATAAGTAGTAAGTTGTATGTTGTATGTTATTAAGTTGTAAGTTATTAAGTTTTAAGTTTTAGGTTGTAAGTTGTAAGTTTTAAGTTTTAGTCAGTTGGTAATGTGTTGCACGAAAATTAATGATCGAGTTTCCCATTTATGATCCTGGTTTCGCACAACTTATTACTTATAACTTATAACCTACAACTCCTTAAAACGTTTTCAAGACTAAATTGTAATTTTTACACATAATATTTGCAATATCCCCTTCATTTTCTAATACAAAAGACTATTTTTAACGAAATTTAATTAAAACTGAACAAAAACATGTCATCTTTAAGATTTCAAGCATTAAATGCAGTTCTTTCCAGAACAACTCCTGAAGTAAAAATCCCTTCAGCTAAGCCTTCTGAATATTTCAATGTAAATGTCTTCAATCAAAAAAAGATGAAAGACAGTTTATCTAAAGAAGCCTTTAATAGTATTGAACATTCAATCGATTCTGGCTCCCCTATCGACCGGGCTATTTCGGAACAAGTAGCTTCAGCAATGAAATCATGGGCAATCGGAAAAGGGGCTACCCACTATACTCACTGGTTTCAACCTCTCACAGGATCAACTGCTGAGAAACATGATTCGTTTTTTGAGCCTGGTTCTGACGGTCAGGGATTAGATAAATTTTCAGGAGAAGCGTTATCACAACAAGAGCCTGACGCATCAAGTTTCCCAAATGGAGGTATTCGCAGCACTTTCGAAGCCCGTGGCTACACTGCCTGGGATCCTTCCTCACCCGCATTTATTATGGGAAACACTTTGTGTATCCCAACAGTATTTGTTTCTTATACCGGAGAGGCTCTGGATTACAAAGCCCCATTATTAAAAGCACTGGGCGTGATGGACAGGGCGGCCGTTGCTGTAGCTCAATATTTTGATAAAGGCATTGAAAAAGTAAATGCATCATTAGGAATTGAGCAGGAGTATTTCCTGGTAGACTTGGCATTATTCAATGCACGTCCTGATCTTTATCTGACCGGCCGGACATTATTTGGCCACATGTCCGCTAAAAATCAGCAGCTTGACGATCATTATTTTGGCTCTATTCCTGATCGGGTTCTGGCCTTTATGCAGGAACTGGAAATCGAATCGATCAAACTTGGTATACCTTTAAAAACCCGCCACAATGAAGTTGCGCCTTCACAATTTGAGTGTGCTCCAATTTACGAGGAAATAAACCTTGCAATCGATCATAATTCGTTACTGATGGATTTGATGGATAAGATTGCCCGGAGACACAACTTTAAAGTTTTACTGCATGAGAAGCCTTACGCTGGCATAAACGGCTCTGGTAAACACAATAACTGGTCGCTAATAACTAACACCGGTAAAAATCTACTTGCTCCGGGCAAAACACCGAAGAACAATCTGATGTTTCTTACATTTTTTGTAAATACCATTAGAGCAGTTTTCGAATACTCCGACTTATTAAGAGCTTCAATCGCATCCGTCAATAATGATCACCGTTTGGGAGCAAATGAAGCCCCTCCGGCTATCATTTCAATGTTCCTGGGCAGCCAGTTAAGCGACCTTTTGGACGAAATTGAAACTTCAAGAGTAACTTCTAAAATGAAGCAGGAGCCAGCGCTGTGGACTGCTATCCCTAAAGTTCCACAAATTCTTCTCGATAATACTGATCGTAACCGTACTTCTCCTCTCGCATTTACTGGAAACAAGTTTGAGTTGCGTGCGGTTGGTTCATCGGCAAATTCAGCAAATCCAATGACTGTTCTCAACCTGATTGTAGCTGATCAGCTGAACAAGTTCAAAGCAGAAGTCGATAAATTAATCAAAAAAGGTGAGAAAAAGGATGTGGCGATCATGACAGTAATTAAGCGCTACATCAAAGAGTCAAAAGCTATCAGGTTCGAGGGAAATGGTTATAGCGATGAGTGGGCAAAAGAAGCTGAAAAGCGAGGCTTATCAAACATTAAGACCACTCCTAAAGCTTTGGACGTACTTTTAGATCCTAAAACAGATAAATTATTCGAAGACACCGGTGTATTTAGCAAACGCGAGTCGCACGCACGCCACGAAATTTTATTAGAAAGCTATTTCAAAAAACTACAGATCGAAGCACGTGTAATGGGTGAGCTTGTAGACAACGTCATCATTCCAACGGCTATCAGCTATCAAACTACACTTATTGAAAATGTAAAAGGCTTGAAAGACATCGGCCTGAGCGAAGACACCTATGAAGCTCAAATGGATATTATCAAAAAGATCTCTGAGCATGTTAATTTTATCAAAACTAACAATAAAAAGATGATCGATGAGCGTAAGAAAGCTAACAATATCGAAGATGTAAGGGATAAATCTATTGCTTACGACGAGAAAGTAAAATCGTTTTTTGATCCTATCCGTTACCATGTTGACAAACTTGAGCAGTTAGTTGACGATGCTAAATGGCCGCTACCGAAGTTTAGGGAATTGCTTTTTATTAAGTAGTTGCTGCGCTCGCAACGACAAAAAGAATATGCAATCATAATAAACTATGTCTTTGCGAGGAGGTACGACGAAGCAATCTAAGGCCGTCGGGATTGCTTCACTGCGTTCGCAATGACAACAAGGAGTTCGTATGACACCTTTATAAGAAATGCCCTGCTTCCAGTGGGGCTTTTTCTTTTAATTGAGTATGGAGAGTTGAGAGTTTCTGCAAATCAAATCCCTGACTCTCCGATCAGTCTTGATACTCGATACTCAATACTTGATACTCAATACTTGATACTCGATAACTGGATACTTTTCTAGCAACTAACAACTATTCACTAACTTTGCGCCAATGTCAAACCTCAAATACAACCAGCGCGGCGTTTCTGCTGATAAAGAAGATGTGCACAATGCCATCAGGAATATAGATAAAGGAATTTTCCCAAAAGCATTCTGCAAAATAATACCTGATATATTGGGTAAAGACGAGGCATATTGCAATATTATGCATGCTGACGGCGCAGGAACTAAGTCTTCCCTCGCCTATGTATATTGGAAAGAAACCGGAGATCTTTCCGTTTGGAAGGGAATTGCTCAGGATGCGATAATAATGAACCTGGACGACCTGCTTTGCGTTGGTGCCACAGATAACATTCTGTTATCATCAACTATTGGCAGAAATAAGAATCTTATACCTGGTGAGGTTATCGCTGAAATCATCAACGGAACTGAAGAAATTCTTCACGAACTAAGGGAAATGGGGATAGGCATATATTCCACTGGAGGAGAAACAGCCGATGTGGGTGATATTGTACGGACCATCATAGTTGATTCAACCGTTACCTGCCGGATGAAAAAGTCTGACGTCATATCGAATGATAAGATCCAGGCGGGCGACGTCATTGTAGGACTTTCTTCCTACGGAAAAGCAACTTATGAGAAAGAGTATAATGGCGGAATAGGTTCAAATGGCCTGACTTCTGCCCGGCATGATGTTTTTCATAAATATGTTGGGGAGAAATATCCCGAGAGCTATGACCCTGCAGTTCCTTATGAACTTATTTTTTCAGGAAGTAAAAAATTAACGGACGAGATCACCATAAAAGGATTTGAGCCTATTACCGCCGGAAAGCTGGTGCTTTCTCCTACGCGCACTTATGCACCCATTGTTAAGAAGGTACTAGACAGATATCGTGCAGACATCCACGGAATAGTCCATTGCAGCGGTGGAGCCCAAACAAAGATCCTTCATTTTATCGACGATCTCCATATTATCAAGGATAATTTACTGGAAATACCACCGCTCTTCAAGTTAATTCAGGAACAATCAGGAACGGATTGGGGAGAAATGTATAAAGTCTTCAATATGGGTCACCGGATGGAATTCTACGTGCCGGAAAAAATTGCACAGTACATTATAGATATTTCAGAGGAATTCAATGTCGATGCGCAAATCGTTGGTCGTGTGGAAAAAGCGGACAAAAAAAAGGTGACGATTAGGTCACCTTTTGGGGAATATGTATACCCCTAGCGTGGTAGTTACCAGTTGCCTGTTACCAGTTACCAGACTGGCTGGACCAGACGCTTAGCCTGGTAAAGGGCAACCGGTAACGGGTAACTCATTCCGTCTTCCTCATTATCAACTTATCCTTAGGCACCGGTAATTTATTTCTTCTGATATCAAGTTCTTCAATGATATTTTTTGCACCACCCAATACATCGATACACCATAAAACAAATCTTGCATCGACAGAAATTGTGCGTTTGTACTGCTTATCGAAAGCAATATCCCCACTCATTGCTTCCCAGTTGCCATCGAATGCCAGGCCTATTAGCTCGCCATCGCCATTTAAAACCGGCGATCCTGAATTACCTCCAGTGATATCATTATTGCTAATAAAACCTACTGTCAGGGTTCCATTTTCACCATATTCCCTGAAATCACGTTTTGCATAGGCATCAAGCAGGGACTTAGGAAGATCAAATTCGTCATCACCTGGCTGGTACTTCGCAACCATTCCGTCGATGGTAGTCTTCACCTCATAAGTAATTCCGTCCTTCGGACTGTAATTCTGGATCTGTCCGTAACTGATCCGCATGGTAGAATTCGCATCAGGATAAATTAATGCCCCTTTGTTTTTCTCGAGCAACGATTTTAGGTAAAGGTTGTCTAAACGAGTCTTTGTCGCTTGAAAATCGCTTATTGTTGTTCCGAAATTATTTTTGACATAGTCTGCAGGAATAAGATTTACGGCGTACATATATCCGGGATCTTTTTCGAGCGCTTCTTTTGTGGGATTAGCCAAAAATGCCCTTAATTTCACCGGGTCGATCAGTGCACTGTTCTTCCACAGATATTCAGCATAATTCTCGAAAGTAGCCTGCGGAGAGCCTTTCCAATAATTTTCAGCAATGAGGGTTATGAATTTCGGGTGCTGGGTTTTCGGTACATCAGTATAAAAACCCGTCAAGATCTGAGCAAAGATTTTCCTATCTGCATTTTCCAGGTAGGTCTTCTCATAACCACTTACCAAATTATTCAAATTGGTATTCATCTGTTTGATATAAGCGGCATCATCCTTACGGGTGTTCATTGAGCTTACAAGAGAACCAAATTGAGATGCATTTCTAACCCAGGGTGAAGCTAGTAAACCTTCGTTTATGTACGTCAAATGAACAGCATATGGATCATAAATTTCGTAGGCCGACTTATACTGTGTCATCAAATTAGATACTTCTGGTTTGGAAGCGGCCCACGTTGTAAAACCTGCCTCTTCTTTTTGCTTACTTTCGTATATTTTAAGACGCTTTAATTGTTCTGTCTGGCCTATATAGTATTTCCAGTAGTTAGCGATATTTGCATACTGAGAGGACATTTTCAGTCGTACATCAACATTCTTATCCATCTCCTCTTTCCAGGCTTTCAAGCGGATATCGCGAAGTTTCACCGTTGTGGGGTTCGTTTTTTCAGTTGCTGTCTGCACTCCATAAGAGGTCAGGTAGCGGTCTGTACGACCGGGAAAACCATAGACCATTGCAAAATCGCCATTCTTGACACCCTTTATAGATATTGGTAACGATTTTTTGGGTGTGTAGGGTTTATTTGTTGCAGAATAAGTTGCTGCCTTGTTATTGGCATCTGCATAAACCCGGAAAATTGAGAAATCACCCGTATGGCGTGGCCATTCCCAGTTATCGGTATCCCCACCGTATTTTCCAATTGACTGGGGAGGGACTCCAACTAAACGAACATCACTAAACCTTTCGTAAATAAAAAGGAGAAATTGGTTTGCTTTGTAAACATCACGCACATCTGCTTCCATAGCTGTACCGGCAGTAACGTCGGTAGTAATTTGCTTGCTAATTTCAGCAATTTTTGCAGCTCTGTCTTTTTCCTGCACTCCTGCAAGAGCTGCCATTACCTTAGGAGTTACATCTTCCATACGAACGAGAAAACGAACAAATAATCCTGGTATTGGCTTTTCTTCCTGGTAAGATTTTGCATAAAATCCATTGTCCAGAATGTTATCCTGTGGAGTCGAATTGGATGCCGCAGCATCATAACCGCAATGATGATTGGTGAAGATTAATCCATTTTTCGAAACGATTTCTCCGGTACAAAAGCCACCGAAAGACACAATTGCATCCTTTATACTGGCTTTATTAACACTGTAGAGGTCTTCGGGAGTTAGTTTAAAACCCTGTTTTTTCATTTGCTCATAGTTTTTACCAATGAGCATCGGCAGCCACATACCTTCGTCAGCTTTTGCCAGGTTATTTAGACCGAGAGCAAACACTAACAGCAATGCTACCGCGTATTTTAATCTGTTCATAAAATTTGATTTATTTATTGGTTGCAGCAAATATAAGCGACCAGACTGCTAAATGTTTCAAAATGAGGCTAAAATTTTGGAAACAAAAAAACCCGCTGCTGTTAGGAGCGGGTTATTTATCCGTTGAGGCTTCTTATTGGAAGTTATAACGGAAGCCGAATTGCATGTAATATGTAGATGCAAATGTTTGACTGGTGCCAAAAGTAGTATCTACAGGTTTATTATTGAAAGTGTTTAACCAGAAAGTGGGTTTGGTTGTACCGCCTGGCATAAGTGCCGCTACGTTCTGAGGAACAAGAATACCAGCAGAATTTACGAAGTTAACATTCCCCCATCCGCTATTTAGCAAGTTACCAAAGTTCAAAATATCTAAGTTGAACTGGAATGAGTTTTTTGTTTTTCCAAAATTCCTAAATACTTCCTGAGTTAATCTCACGTCAACCTGATTTCTCCATGGAAGTTTACCTCCATTACGTTCAGCGTAATTACCCTTATTCTCGCTTAGATATTTATCCTGGTTGATATAAGCCATGAATAAGTCACTTTGCTGCTGCGGGGTATAAGCCACACCGCCTGTTGCAAGTGAGGCAGGGCGGTTTGCAAACGTAATTTCACTTGCATCTCTAGGGATATAGATCAAATCATTAAACGCTCCATCACGATTGAAATCTGATGTATACGTATAAGAGAATCTTCCCTGGTGCGAAGCTTCATAGAATAATGAAATATTAGTTGCTAAATTCTTAAAGTACTCTCTTCTTAAAGATAAGCTACCAATAACCCTGTGCGGTACGTTTCCTCCAAAATAGCTTAAACCAGCATTGTTTCCAGTTGTACTGGTTAGGATGGATGTCCATGTATTAAGCAACTGGTCACCGTTGCCGTCGAATAAAGTCTGTTGCTCGCTTCTGGTGTAAGACGCTGTAGCATATAAGCCGCGTCCGAATGACTTGTTTAAGGTTGCTGTTAGGTACCAGGAATGGCCTTCATTTGAATTAGCTAGCAAAATCGGGTTAAAAGCTCCTGTTGCAGTTGCACTTGCCTGTCCTGTTGATGTTAATTTATTAATAAACTTATCAACGGGCAAATTACCATAAATTGGACGATTATCTGGGTAACCTGCCACGTTCAAAGCCGCAGGAGTTTTAAGGTTTACGTTTGTGCCTTTTGCTATATTAAGGTCTTTATTGTAAATACCCTCCAATGTTGCAGTTATACCCCAAGGCAATTTAGCATCAACTGCCAAATTACTTTTCCAGGTTTGGGGAAATTTAAAGTTTGGATCGATAGCGCTTAGTGTCGAAGGAATAGAGGTTCCTGCTGCAGGCGGAGTTGCCGGAAGATAGGCTCTGATATTTGGATTAAAAGGTCCGGGAGTATTTGCCTGACCATTGAAATTTTGAGTAAACTGAAGCAGTCCAGCATCACCAGACTGTGCAACTATCCAAACGAAAGGAACTTTAGTTGTAAAAATGCCCGTTCCCCCACGCACCTGTAACGAACGATCACCTTTTACATCGTAATTAAATCCAAAACGTGGCGACCAAAGGATTCTGTTCTCAGGTAATACACCTGTATCGTATTTTAATCCATTTTCGAATGACAGTGGGGCCACCAGAGGATGGGTTCTAATTTCAGGAACATCAGGATATGATGTAAGTTCAGCACGAAGACCTGCGGTCAATCTCAACTTCTCGCCAACATTGAAAGCGTCCTGAACGTAGGCTGCATACTGTGAAAATTTGAAGGTTGAGAAAGCCTGAGTATATCCAGGAGATAAAGAGAAAGTAATTGCATAATCATTCGGCTTCGCTCCATTTACAAAGTCAGCCCAGGAGTTAAAACGGTACGCTCCCGTACCAAAACGCTGGAAACCATTCTGAGTAGTACTAAAATCAGCCTGTGCGCCAAGAGTTACTTCGTGTGCTCCAAGGCTAAGGGTTAAGTTATCGGTGAAAGAATAAGTTTTTACGTCTCTAAGGTTACCAAAAGTAAAAGGTTCGTAGCCAAAAGTTGTGAAAGCCTGACCATCTTTCATGATATCAACCAATGGAAATATTTCACTCTCAGAACTTCTCGGATCGTTCTGATGGGTAAAACTCCCTCTGAAACTGTTGGCAACTTTAGCCCCGAAAGATGAATTTAGCTCCCCGGCAAGTGAATACTGATTTGCTTCCTGGAAGTAAGTTGAATTACTAAATCCTAAATGCTGAATGCTTCCGCGTCCCCCATTATTTGGAAAGAAAAACCCCGCTCCAGTTGTAGAAGTACTGGTAGGGTTCGGTGATTTACTTTCAACCTGGTTGTAACGAATATTAAAACGATGATTATTATTTATGTTCCAGTCTAAGCGGGCAAGAAACTTATAGTTATTTGACTTATTGTTAAAACCCTGGTATACACCCGGGTCGTAACCGTAAGTATTTATCAAATAATTTTTAATCATATCAAGCTCTCCGGCAGTAGGACGAGCAACATTGTTATTACCTCCTCCGAAAGGAGAACCTGGTGTCGATGCAATACGAGTAGAACCTGGTGTAACCTGATCCTGGCGCTCTATATTTGCAAAGAAGAATAATTTGTTTTGTATGATTGGTCCCCCAAGACTGGCTCCTACCTGTCGAACACTGATTTTCCCAAGGGTTACTTTATTACCATCAACCTTATCCCCCTGATATCCTTCATTTCTGAAGTTAAAGAAAGCACCACCAAAAAAATCATTTCTTCCTGATCGTGTAACTGCATTGATTGACGCTCCGGTGAAACCCGATAACTTAACATCAAACGGTGCTACACTTACTGCGATCTCTTCAATTGCATCGATCGAAATTGGTGAGCCACCTGCTGGTAGATTTCCGCCAATACCAAATTGGTTGTTGAAATCTGATCCGTCCACGGTAAAGTTGTTTTGACGATAGTTACCACCACCGATTGCAGGCCCGTTATTTCCGGTTGTTGATGCTTGGGGAGTGAATTTAGTAAGATCGTTCACACTTCTTGAAATAGTAGGTACCGAGGCTATCTGAGTTCTACCCACGTTTGTAGTTGCTCCGGTTCTGTCGGCGTTTAACACCGAGTTGGGATCTGATGCTGTGATAACTACTTCCTGTAGTTCTCTGCCAGATGCGCTCATAGTTACGTTAAGTTGGTAGGGCTCACCCAATTTCAGCATAACTCCGCTATAAGATTCTGTTTTATAACCAACATAAGTTACATCGATCTGGTATGGACCCCCGACACGCATGTTAGGAATATTAAACCTACCGTCCGCACCTGTAGAAGAACCGTATACAGTTCCTGTTGGCTGGTGGGTAGCTTTAACAGTGGCCCCTATTAGTGTTTCCTGAGAATCACGAACAGTACCCGTTAAACTACTTGAAGTTACCTGAGCAATTGCGCCTATTGCACCAAGCATAACAATAAATGTTAAGAGTAAAAACTTCTTCATAAAATTTTCTTTAAATGTGAGATTGAAACAATTGGCTGTTTGAATTTGCGGCAAAGATAAAGAGCTTTTTTCACTCTGAAACAATTTCAATGTTAAGATAATATTAATTCTATCGATTTACGCACTTGTATTATAATGTGATACTGTTTTTTTCCACACCTATTTCGCATAAGTAAAATTATAGAGAAGCTGATGACTGCATATGTCCATAAATCTTTCTGGTTGCCCAGGACTGCGTAGAACACTGATAAATTTTGGAATATGGTTTCATTATCATATCACATATAAAACTAATTATCTAAGTTTGTTACGAAATATCCAATACATGACAAAATAGGAATATGAATTACGACATTATAATTATAGGAAGCGGCCCGGGTGGATATGTAGCGGCTATTCGCGCATCACAATTAGGATTAAAAGTTGCCATCGTAGAACGCGAATCCCTGGGTGGTATTTGCCTGAACTGGGGATGTATTCCCACAAAAGCGCTGTTGAAAAGTGCTAATGTTTTTGAATATATTACTCACGCAGCAGATTATGGAATAAAAGTTCAGGGTTCTGAGGTAGAATTTGACTCTATTATCAAAAGGAGCCGTGGTATTGCAGATGGAATGAGTAAGGGTGTTCAATTCCTGATGAAAAAGAACAAGATCGAAGTGATAATGGGGGTTGGTAAATTAAAAAAGGATAAAAAAGTAGAGGTAAAAGGCGCCGATGGCGCAACGGTTGAATATACAGCCAAAAATATTATCCTGGCTACTGGCGGACGTTCAAGAGAACTCCCCAACCTGACGCAGGACGGTAAAAAGGTAATTGGTTATCGCCAGGCCATGTCGTTGCCAGAGCAACCTAAATCTATGGTAGTCGTAGGGTCAGGGGCTATCGGAGTAGAATTTGCATACTTCTACAATGCAATTGGAACAAAGGTTACTATAGTTGAATACCTTGATAATATAGTACCGGTAGAAGATGAAGACGTTTCGAAGCAATTACTACGCAGTCTCAAAAAATCTGGAATCAGTATCATGACAGGTGCAAATGTTGAATCCGTTGATGCCAGCGGGAAAACTTGCAAGGTTCAGGTGAAATCTGCCGCAGGAACTGAAACCCTGGAATGCGATATCGTATTATCTGCAGTGGGCGTAACTCCTAACATTGAAAACATAGGGCTTGAAGAAGTTGGTGTGAAAGTAGACAAAGGACGGATTACAGTTGATGATTTTTACAAAACCAATATCGATGGTGTTTATGCTATTGGAGATATTGTAAAAGGCCAGGCTTTAGCACATGTAGCTTCTGCTGAAGGCATAATCTGTGTCGAAAAAATTGCAGGACATCATCCTGAGCCATTAAACTATAACAATATTCCAGGATGTACTTATTGTTCGCCTGAGATTGCTTCAGTAGGTTACACAGAAAAAGCAGCCAAGGAAGCTGGTTATGAAGTTAAAGTGGGGAAATTTCCATTTTCAGCTTCGGGAAAAGCCAGTGCAGCGGGCGCAAAAGACGGCTTTGTTAAAGTCATTTTTGATGCCAAATATGGGGAATTCCTTGGCGCACATATGATCGGCGCTAATGTTACAGAAATGATTGCCGAAGTGGTGGTTGCGCGCAAATTAGAAACCACTGGTATGGACATCGTTAAGACCGTGCACCCCCACCCTACTATGAGTGAAGCGATTATGGAGGCAGCGGCGGATGCGTATGGTGAAGTGATCCACTTGTAATTAATATGAAACTCTACACTGTAAACGCTGGTTACTTTAAATTAGACGGTGGTGCGATGTTTGGTGTGGTCCCAAAATCGATGTGGCAGAAAACCAACCCTGCGGACGAAAACAACCTGTGTTCCTGGGCAATGCGTTGCCTGCTGATAGTAGATGAAGACAGGGTCATTTTGATCGACAACGGGATAGGCAATAAACAGGATGAGAAGTTTTTGAAGCATTATTATTTGCATGGCGAAGATACTTTGGAAAAATCTCTTGCCAGCCATGGCTTTACCAAAGATAATATTACAGATGTTTTCCTTACACATCTTCATTTTGATCATTGCGGAGGCTCAATCGAAAAGAATTCGGAGGGCAATCTTGTACCTGCATTTAAAAATGCGACATACTGGAGTAACCGGGCACACTGGGAGTGGGCTGTAATTCCAAATGATAGGGAAAAAGCTTCATTTTTGAAAGAGAATATTCTGCCCATCCAGGAAAGCGGGTGTTTGAAATTTGTTGACAATAAGGATGGAGTTGCATTTACTGAAAATATTAAAATAAGATTTGCCTGTGGCCATACCGATGCTATGATGCTTCCGCAAATCAGCTACAAAGGGAAGACAATTTTATATATGGCTGACTTATTGCCTTCGGTAGGTCACGTCCCATTGCCATATGTAATGGCGTATGATATGTTTCCAATAAAAACCCTGGAGGAAAAGAAAAAGTACTTTGAAGAAGCCGTTAAAAACGAATATATATTATACCTGGAGCATGATCCGGTAAATGAATGTTGTACCCTCCAAAATACGGATAAGGGTATCCGCGTTAAGGATACGTTCCAATTGACGGATATCTGAGGTTGGAAGTCGGAGGTCGGAGGTCAGAAGTCGGAAAAAAAATCGTAACTTGAACGCTTATCCTCAGACCTCAGACCTCAGACCTCAGACCTCAGACCTCAGACCTCAGACCTCAGACCTCAGACCTCAGACCTCAGACCTCAGACCT
>NZ_JBKJUM010000129.1:0-6206 GCF_046590655.1 Daejeonella sp. | reverse complement strand
ACTGTGCATGATCCTCGGACCCAAATCGCGCACAGGATTAATGGCGTAGCCAGTTGTTCCGCCTAAGGACAAGCCAATTGCCCAGACCAGAAACATCACGGGTATTGCACCGATAGAGCCCAAGCCAAGAGGGGCTTTTGTGTCGACTATTTCGGCGCTGGTTATGTGGAAGATCACGAATAGAAGTACAAAGGATCCGATTATTTCACTGAATAGATTTGTAACATTATTTTTAATAGCAGGTCCAGTACTAAAAGCGGCAAGTTTAAGCCCTTTATCTTCGGTTGCTTTGAAATGGTCTATATATTTTAACCAAACAAGCAATGATCCCGTCATCGCACCAAGCAGTTGTGCCAGAAAATAGCTGGGTACCATAGCCCAGTCAAATTTGCCGACTATTGCGAGACCGATGGTTACAGCCGGATTCAAATGTGCTCCGCTATATGGTCCGGCTACTACCACACCAATAAATACGGCGAGAGCCCAGGCGGTAGTAATAACAATCAATCCTCCACCATTTCCTTTAGTTTTTTCTAAAACTACATTGGCAACTACTCCATTGCCTAGCAAGATCAATAATGCGGTTCCTAAATATTCAGCTACAAATGGGGTCATCTTTTTAATTTTAGAGGTTAAATCTACAAACTTACATTCGCTTTTGCGGCTTTAATAGCACGGTTCCAGCCATCGATCAATTCATCATAATTATCAAGTTCTGTCGGCTCAAAATTCCGGTCGACCTGCCATTGTTCTGAAATTTCGTCGATGTTGCTCCAGAATCCGGTTGCTAAGCCGGCCAGATATGCAGAACCAAGCGCTGTAACTTCTGTTACTTTTGGCCTTATTACCCTGCTTTTCAGAATATCTGCCTGGAATTGCATTAAGAGGTTATTTGCTGTTGCACCCCCATCAACTCGCAGCTCACTTATTGGCGTACCCGCATCCGCCTCCATTGATTTCAATACATCCATGGTTTGATAGGCTATGCTTTCGAGTGCTGCTCTGGCAAAATGGGCTGAGTTTGTCCCCCTGGTTATCCCCGTAATGGTTCCACGCGCATGCTGGTCCCAGTGAGGCGCCCCTAAACCTGCGAAAGCAGGAACAATATAGACACCGCCCGTATCGTTCACCCTGGCAGCAAGTTCTTCAACATCTCCTGAGGTTTTTATAATGCCAAGTTCGTCTCTAAGCCACTGTACCACTGCGCCCCCAATAAAAATACTCCCTTCAAGGGCGTAACTAACTTTTCCATCTATTTGCCATGCTATAGTGGTCAGAAGGTTATTTGCTGATAGTTTAGGCTTCGGACCAATATTCATGAGCATAAAACAGCCTGTACCGTAAGTATTCTTAACCATTCCCACTTCGGTACACATCTGCCCGAATAGTGCAGCCTGCTGATCGCCTGCGATACCTGCAATAGGAATTTTTGCCGCCAGGATATTGCCGGCAGTCACACAATAAACCTCACTTGACGATTTAACTTCGGGGAGCATTGAATTTGGAATCCCGAAAAGATCTAGTAGCTCCTGATCCCATTTCAGGGTATTGATATCATAGATCATGGTGCGCGACGCGTTTGTCACATCCGTAACATGGGTTGTACCACCTGATAATTTCCAAATAAGCCAGCTATCAATTGTTCCTAAAAGCAGTTTACCTTCGTCCGCCCTTTTTCTCGTACCGTCAATGTTTTCGAGGATCCATCTCACCTTTGTTGCAGAGAAATAAGAATCGATGATCAGGCCGGTTTTTTTACGAATAACCTCACCGTGGGATTTACGAATAGAATCACAATAATCCGAGGTGCGGCGATCCTGCCAAACAATAGCGTTGTAAACGGGTATTCCAGTTTCCTTATCCCAAACGACGGTTGTTTCCCGTTGATTCGTAATACCTATTGCATGAACATCTTTTGCACCCATTCCGGCTTTTACAATCACTTCTGCTGCTACCGACAACTGGCTTGACCAGATTTCCATCGGATTATGTTCAACCCATCCCGGCTGCGGATAAATCTGCTCAAATTCTTTTTGAGCAATTGCCATGATATTGCCTTTCCTGTCAAAAACTATTGCTCTTGAACTTGTCGTACCCTGATCCAGTGCTAAAATATAATCTGCCATGTCGTCTATTTAGTTATTAAAATCACTTCCGTTTCTATAAATGGCTCTAACAGGTATTGTGACGCAATTAATTTAAATTCAATTACCTGTTGTCCAATCCAACCTGAAGTTCTGTTAGCCTCAAAAGCCATTAACCTTGCTATTTCATGGCTCATTTCAATGGCCGCTCTGGCATCTATAAATAAAATTCTTAAACGCCGGGCCAGTACATCCTCCACGGTATAAGCCATTTCATTACGCACTGCCCAAATTACCTCGGCCTTTATATTTGGAAAATCAGGATGAAGTTTAGCACCCCATTCGTCATTTTCATTAACCAATTGTTCGATAAAGTCCCTGTCTGTGCCATAAATCTTAAGGTGGCTATCAGAATTGCTCACTTCCGATGAATGTATCTTTAAATCTTTTGTAAAACAATTGCGATTTTCAAAGTTGGCGGTGCGAATAACCTGATTCACAGTTTCCTCAGACATTTTTCTATAGGTTGTCCATTTACCGCCGGTAATAGTGATCAGGCCGGAATCAGAAACAATTAGCTTATGGTCCCGGGAAATCTCTCTGGTGCTATTCATATCGTTTTTTCCCGGCGCCGCCAGAGGGCGGAGTCCGGCAAACACGCTCAAGACATCTTTCCGTTTTACTTGCTTTTTAAAATATCGAGATGCTGTGCTTAGGATAAAATCAATTTCTTCCTCCAAAGCCCGGGGTTCAAGGCTTTGTGTTTCTATAGGCGTGTCGGTTGTCCCGACAAGCAGCCGTGAATGCCACGGGACGGCAAACAGTACCCGCTTATCTGAGGTTTCAGGTATCATGAGAGCTGATTCGCTGTTCAGGAATGAATTATCCAGCACTACATGAACACCCTGGCTGGGCCGCACAAGCTTTTCAGCATTGGGAATATTCATCTGAAGAATTTCATCAACAAATACTCCGGTGGCGTTAACTACAGCTTTGGAATAAATTTTATGTCGTATTCCGGTAATTGTATCCTGAGCATCTACGCCAGAAATTTTTCCTTTTGCATCTTTCAAAAGTCCGGTCACTTGAACATAGTTGAGCACCGTTCCGCCCTGTTCGATACAGGTTTGGGCAATGTTTACCGCGAGTCTGGCATCATCAAACTTTCCATCGAAATAACTAATACCGCCAAGCAGACCTTTAGGATCCAATCCCGGGATCTTCGCACAGACTTCCCCGCGGGATAAAAATCGGGATCTGCCAAAACTATATTTTCCAGAAAGCCAATCATATATCTTCAGGCCCGCAAAATATTTAGCGACAGAAACCCAGCTGAAACAAGGAATGATAAACTCTTCTTTTGACACAAGGTGTGGCGCGTTAACCAGAAGACGGCCTCTCTCTTTCAATGCCTGATAAACCAGCGAAATATCTCCCTGAGCAAGATACCTTACTCCTCCATGAACGAGCTTTGTGCTCCTGCTGGATGTTCCCTTGGCAAAGTCCGACTGTTCAAGTAAAAGTGTTTTAAATCCACGGGAAGCTGCATCCAGAGCGGTACCTAAGCCAGTCGCGCCCCCTCCTATAACAACAAGGTCCCACTCTTCTTCCAAATCTAAAATACCACGATCCTGTTTATAATAATGCATAAAAATAATAAATCGAAATGATACGCAATTCTAATAAACATTTCGAAACCTTTATGCTATTCTTTGAAAAAAATCTCAGGAAGATAGTGGAACTCTGACCGCTGAAAATTTAATTAATTTTCCTTATTTTGCCATAACCCCAGACATTTTATGAGATGAGTAGTTTAGCCGAAAGACACCAATATATTATCAAGAAACTGCAAAAGGAGCAATACATAAATGTGATAGATCTATGTGCTGAGTTGAAAGTTTCGTCCGTAACGATTCGAAAGGATTTAAAACTTTTAGAAGATAAAAATCTGCTCTATAAGATTCATGGTGGAGCTACCCTGAGTAACCCGTATACTGTGGATCGCTCAGTGAACGAAAAAGAAAAGCTTCAATCAAATGAAAAGTCCAGCATCGGGCAGGTTGCAGCGGATCTGGTAATGGAAAATGATTCGATAATTATTGCATCCGGTACATCTGTACTTGCATTTGCACGCTGTCTTCCAGTAAATATCAATTTAACGGTAATAACATCGGCATTGAATGTAGCTATGGAATTGTCGCGACATCCAAATACTGAAGTAATACAGCTTGGAGGAATAATGAGGAAGAGCTCTACGTCTGTAATGGGTCCGTATTCTGAAGATATTTTAAAAGATTTCTTCTGCAACAAGCTATTTCTTGGAGTGGATGGTATCGATCTTGAATTCGGCCTGACAACAACCAATATGATGGAAGCTCACCTGAATAGACAGATGATAAGTGTCTCACAAAAAACAATTGTGCTGACTGATTCAACTAAATTTGGTAAAAGGGGCTTTGGTAAAATTTGTAATATAGATGAGATTGACCACATCATAACTGATAAGGGAATCTCAGAGCACACCGTAAAACAGCTCGAAAGTATGGGCGTAAAAGTTACGATTGTCTAAGTCAAACATCAATACCTCACAAATCATACATCTCCATACATAATGAACATTGGAATTATCGGCCTTGGAGACATGGGCAGCATTTACGCTAAATCATTTGCTAAGGCCGGCTACCGCGTTTACGGTTGTGATCTTCCGCAACGAACTGAAATGCTCAAAGTCGAGCTAGCTCCTTTCGGGATTGAAGTTCTACACGATGGAAGAGAGGTATCACGAATTTCGGACGTGATTTTTTATTCTGTAGAAGCAGAACGCATTGCTGAAGTTGTTCACATGTATGGATCATATACAAAACATGGCGCAATAGTTGCCGGTCAAACTTCAGTCAAACATCCTGAAGTCGAGGCATTTGAAAAGTATTTACCAAAAGATGTACATATTATTACATGTCATTCTTTACATGGGCCAGGCTTTGATCCCAAAGGCCAGAAGTTAATTGTAATTCCCCACCGAACCAATAAGGAAGCATACCAGCGTATGACAGATCTTTTATCTGAGCTGGGTTCTGTTATTCATGAGATCGCGGATTTCCATGAACATGATAAAATTGTAGCCGATACTCAGGCAGTAACCCACATGGGATTTGAAAGTATGGGCACAGCCTGGAAGGAAGCGGGGTTTTTCCCCTGGGAGAATGCATCCTACCTTGGAGGGATCGACAATGTGAAAATTCTCATAACGTTGCGAATTTTTAGTTATAAGGCCCACATTTATGGTGGTCTGGCAATTCTAAATCCCTACGCGCGCCATCAAATAAAACGGTATGCCGAGTCTGAATCAGAGCTTTTTAAGCTGATGATTAAAGAAGAAGAAGCCGCATTCAGGAAACGTTTATACCAGGCGAGAGACTTTATTTTCGGAAAAGATCATAAGCCTTTGATGCTTGATGAGAAAGTAATGCAGGAGTTTTCCCTTTCTGCTGGATCAGAAAGCCGTAAGCCAAACTCTCACTTAAGCCTTCTGAGCATGGTAGATGCCTGGCATCACCTGAAGGTAAATCCATACGATAATCTGATTTGTCAAACACCGCCATTTCGGCTAAGACTTGGCATCGCAGAATATCTGTTTAAAAATGATGAACTGCTAGAGGAATCTATTTGTGCAGCTTTGTTTGACAAAACCATACGCGGAGACGACCTCGAATTTCACTCAGCGGTTAGAGAATGGTCTTCTATTATCGTTTATGGGGATATGGAAGGATATAAGCAACATTTTGATCTGGTAAAATCCTTTTTCTCAGAAAGACTGGACCAGGGTAGAAAACAAAGTGCGGAGTTAATCCGGAAATTACAGATGGAATAAAAAGCTGAAACAGTTTAGCCGATTTATCGTATTTATAAGTAATGGACTTGCCGAAATTCATTATTTGAAATAGAAGACGGTTGAGTGTAAATGTTTTCTTACTTTTATTTTTTTGATTTCAAGTTGATTACCAATTTACGCACCCTTTTTAAAGTCCTCCTCTTTGCAACTTTTTTGTGTTTCCTTAACCTGAATGTTGGTTTTGCCCAAACCGCGTCAAATAAAGGTACCGACTTTTGGCTGGCCTATGG
>NZ_JBKJUM010000014.1:0-29365 GCF_046590655.1 Daejeonella sp. | reverse complement strand
TACAGTAATTCCTGAGCATTAAGATCCCTTTTGATGGATCGGACTATTAAAAGCTTAAGTTCATTTCCGCTGATCACAATTTTGTTTCTAGAGTTTACACGTGAGAAGTTACTGAATGGTTGCTTTACAAATTAAAATTACGTTTTTTATCGCAATTCAGATTTCAGGTGGAAGTGGAACGTTGAAAATGAGAAGGCCATTATTTAATTACCTGAACGTCCAGGCAAGGATCCTGGACTTTTTCTGGCCCTGAGCCATTGGAATTGTACGGAAATTTGTGGCTTTTACTTTTTCAAGTTCACTGTAGTAAATCGGAAGTCTTTCTTTTTTTGAGACCAGTGATGTAAACCAGTTAACGGATGCGGCAAATGCTGAACTTTCCCGGATCATGTTAGTCAAAAAGCGAAGCTCCCCTCCTTCGCACCAAAGCTCCGAGTTTTTGCCGCCAAAGTTAAGATCTGATTTAAATTCCTCCTTACCAAGATTTTTCCATTTTCGTTCGGTGCCGGCTAAAGATTCTCGTAATGATGCATGAAATGGGGGATTGCACATTGTCGCCTCAAACGTTTCACCATGATGAATTACTCCCTGGAAAATATCGTGTGCCGAGCTTTGCTTTCGGATGTTGATACCTGCACTTAGAGCATTTGCCTCAATTATGTTTTTTGCTGAGCGTATGGCTAAATGGTCCGTTTCGGAACCCACAAAATTCCAGCGATACTCTTTATGGCCTATTAAAGGATAAATACAATTTGCACCAGTACCGATGTCTAAAATTCTAACCGACTTTCCGATTCGTATTTTGCCTTCTGAATCCTTCAACAGATCAGCGAGATTATGAATATAATCAGCCCTACCTGGAATTGGAGGACATAAATATCCTTCCGGGATATCCCATAGTTCAACGCCATAAAAATGATGCAGTAAAGCTTTGTTCAACGTCTTAACCGCCTCGGGATTCTGAAAATCTATCGAATAATTACCATATGTATTTTTTGATACATGTTTCTCCAGTTCGGGCACTGACTTTTTGAGTGTGTCGAAATCGTAAGCATTCCGATGTTTATTTCTTGCATGGAGCTGTTCTTTTTCGTCAATTCCGGTCACGACTGGCTTTGGCATATCGCTAAAATAAACAATTCATTGTGGTTAATGCCTTTGTTCGTCGAAACGGATGCTTTTCAATTTTAAAATGCTCTCCATATTAAAACTGCAAAGCCTCCAAATACGTAAATTTTAAAAGCATGAATACACAAATGGTCCGATTTTTCCACCCATATATTCTATTATTAACGGTCTTTCTAACCGCTTGCTACAGTGCTTTTGCACAAAGTAAGTCTGACTCTGTTATTAGTGCTAATGAGCAAACTAATTCCTCTTTTAATACGATCTACCGTCAAACGGTCAACCCGGGTTTCTTTGGAAACGAATATGGGAATCCCATCAAAACGTCACTTGTTGCAGATCTTAACCCTAATGTGTTGCTGCTAAACAGCAGCAAGTCACGATTTTTTGTACTTTTTTCACCCAGAGTTAAACTGAGGTTACTCGATGCGCGCAAAGCTCCCGTTAGATCTCCAAGCTATATGCCAGGGTTGAAAGTGTTCAGCCGGTTAAATAATGACTTGGAACAACCCCAATTCTTATCTCTGGCCTATTCTCACCATTCAAATGGTCAGGACAGCCCGACGCTCGACTCCGTTGGAAATTTCAACAGGGGGAAAGGGAAATTTACAACAAACTATTACACACTCGACTATACTTACGGCCAAAAAAGTACCGACGCTTTTCAATCTGTCAGCAAGTTCGGATCCCTTGGCTTAGAAATTCATACCGGCCTGTTTAACCTGGGATATTCTAAGGAATTAAAGGACAAGTATGGCTTTGTGCGGCTAAACGGAAGTTTAATGTATGATTTACTGAAGGGGAAGACGGGAAAGGAAAAATACGATAATCATTATCGCATAAATGCCAGATTTACCTATATTCTTGACGAATATGAAAATTATTCACTGCTGAATTTAAGTAAAAGATTTAATGTTGATTTTCAATATAATTATCAGCCCGGCTTTACGGATAATGTCGCCTTAGCTATTGGAGCAGGTTACCGGGGGCAGGATGATTACAATATCTATTTCAGTGATAGCTACTCGTACCTGTCCGTGGGAATAGTTTATGGTGTTGCATTTGATTTGCGGAAAATCGTTGTGAGAAAACCATAGTTTGACCATTCCATTTGATTTTACTGCAGGGAATAGATTATCTTATAAAACAGTACCATTCTATAGGACATGAGTGCGATCATGAAAATCAGTGCTGTTAATATGGATTCACAAAAAAGAGCCCCCGATTTGGGAGCTCTGTTTCAACATAAGTACTGATAAAAACGATTATCTGTTCGGTACGATGTCAATTATAACCGTCCTGTTGTAGAATCTTTCTTCAGGAGTTATATTATCGAACGGTGATTTGCTCTCATCCTCACCAAAACCGGAAGTTTCAAACTTAACATTATTCTTGCCTGCACTTGTTAAAGCGCTTTGAAGGATTCTCAGAGCCTCTGCGGCTCTACCTTGCGACAAAATGTTATTATATTCAGTTTCACCTATTACATCTGTATGACCATGTATGATCACTGAGGCACCGTCAGGTATCTGCGGACTAACCACATCTCTAAGGAATCTGGCGTACGATTCAATAGTTCTTGTTTGATCAAAGTCAAACAATATGCTGTAACGGAATGCCTTTTCAATCGTATCTTCCTGACGCACTACCCTAAAAGTACTTGTCTTGTTGATAGGCAGACCGCTTATAGTCTCTCCATTCATACTCACTTTATAATTTCCTTCAGTCCGATCCCCTAGTATTGTTTTACCTGGAATACTACTTGAGTTACCGGTGAATGGACCATAACGCTGATTTCTACCTGTTTCATCAGTTACGTCTACCGTCCATGATTTAAGCTGATTGCTCGCTCCGCCAATATTAAAAATCACGTTAGCGTCGTCCGGATTAGATTGCATCGCTTCTATAGCAACAGGCTTCATCATTCCTCCACCAACTTCCATTAACAATTCAGGGGAAGCGCTTTCAATGTCGACACGTCTGTCTCCAGCGCGAAGCAAAACAAGTTCTCTCGTACCGCCCGGTTGTTCAGATGGAATTAGTGGTTTAGTCCGGCCCATAGTTGAAATCCTGGAACCGTCAATGCCGAAGGTATTTACTAAGTAATTCTTAATGTTTTCAGCAAATTGCTTTCCCTCTTCAGGTCCGGTCATTGACGCGCCGCTCAACGATATAGTAGCACCCGGATTTGACCTCAAACGATCACCAGTAATATTTAGGATATTGTGATATACATTCAACTGACGGCCAGAGCGTCCGCTCATGCTTTCTGTCTGAACATTTTGAAGCTGTGCCTCACGAAAATTGTTTGCCTGGTCTCTTGATAAGGTGATATATCGATTTGGAATAGCTGAGGAACCCTCGTCGAAAAACACGTAATTACGCAAAGGCAAAGTTTCACTTACCTGACGTTTTACCGAAGCAATTAACGGAGGTCTGATAGAAAATGTTATCTCCGGAGCCACCGTTGTGATTGCAATTGGCGTAGGAGCAATCTCCGCTACTTTACCTTTTCCAAACTTTAGGGCAACACCCATCCTCAGTGTCGAGATTGAAAGACTTTCTATAGTCCTGGGATTCTGGCCGAAGTCAGGATGAAAAGACAAGAATGGAGAAAGTGCCACTTTAGCCTCTTTGGCTGGTGATGAAATTATAAAATCGTACCCCACTCCAATCTGACCTGTAATAACGGTTTTACGTACTGCACTGAATTCAGCATCAGTATTAGGTTGTTTTAACTGGGTGTATTCAAAAGAGTTATCCCTGTTAAAGGCAACCCTTGGGCCCGCAAAAAAGAAAAAGTTAGAGGTGGCGGAACCCATTCTTAAGCTTGGTTCCACGCTCAGGTAACTTAGATTTGACTCCAGGGTTGCAGGGCAATTGCATGGAGCGATCACATTATTGAAATCTGCTCCACGTCCATCATACCCAACATTTAAAATAGCGCCCCAAATCGGACCCGGTCTGTACTCCAGGAATAAAGAGCCATAAGGTTTTATTCCGAAACCTCTATGAAAGGCGGTCGGGACAAAAAGTGAATTATTCAGTCGCTGGGTAGTGCCATCATAAAAATTCAAATTGGCTGCACCTGATGCACCGAACCACCAGGGCGATGATTGCCCTTGAGCCGTACCGTGGGCAAGAATTATCATCATAGAACAGATGATAACTTTTTGAATGATTTTAATTTTGAAAAACATATAAATCTTGTTTTAAAAAGTAAATTTTCGTTTTATAAGTAATCCCCCGAAGAGGATTACTCGATAATTTTTTGTGCTGCTTATTGAGGTACGTTAATGGTAGTGTTAACCATAGTTACCGAAGCAACCAGTGATAGTGCCCTACCATTCAATACAGTTTGAGTCGTATTACCAGATGTAGAGAAAGTAACTCCAGCTGAAGAAATGATCGTTCCAACCATGATACCGCCACCGGCGCCATTTATAGTAGCTGCACTACCCACGTACCAGTAAACATTTCGAGCCTGAGCACCACCTGCCAGTATTATACTGCGTGCACCTGTCGGACCTGCTATTCCTACTGTTAATGCCGTAGGTACCTGGAATACCCACACCGCATCAGGATCACCCTGTGCATCAAGTGTAAGGTTTCCATTAGTGATAGCGTAAGTACCGTTCGCAGATTTGTAAGTACCCGGTGCTAATGTCCGTCCACCCAGTTCATCGTTACTTAATATAATACCATTTGGTCTGTTTGCAGGTGAAATGCTTATATAAAAGGCTTGCATTGCTGCTAATGCATTAGTTGCAATTAAAGCGGAAGCGGCAGATCCCGGAGGAGGCGGAGCCGTATGTATCCTGCCGGTAACCAAACCAATGTTTAGTGGTGTTTCAGTATAAACATCACCAGTTGTACCGTCGTGGAATCCGGTTATAAGAGTAGAAACACCCGTAGTACCGATACTTCCATTAACGATCCGGGTATTAATTCCCTGATTAGTTATTCCCGCGCTTCCACCAAATGCTCCAAAAATGGAGGTAAATAATGGTGCGGCTAAGGGTGCAAAATTGGCGGTAATCGTTTTATTCGCGTTCATTGTCACTGTTAACGGGTTCGTTGAACCAGTGGCGTCGCCGCTCCAGCCTGTGAATCTGAATCCAGTATTCGGTGCTGCCGTAAGCTGTACCGTAGATCCGCTAGCATATGTAGGCGTGTTAGGATTTTTAGTAACAGAACCGTTGTTGGCTATTACCGTTAAAGTAAACGTATTGACTGGTATCGCAGTAAAGAGCGCAGTGATAGTTTTATTTCTATCCATTGTCACCGTTAGCGGATTAGTAGAACCACTAGCGTCCCCACCCCATGATGTAAATACAAATCCCGGACTTGGCGTAGCAGTAAGTACAACTGTACTTCCATGATTGTATGTCGGTTGATCCGGTGCTTTGGTTACCGTACCATTGGCTCCACTTGTAGTCAGAGTGTAAGTATTCAGTGTGAAATTCGCTCTCAAGCTCCGGTTGGCGCTTAATACGAAGGTATAGTTCGGGCTGGTAGACAGAACCGCTCCAGTGGTTAGGTCTGTCCAATTTGTGAAAGTATAACCCGTATTCTGAGATGCTATAGCCGTAACTGAAGTTCCGATAGGATAGGCTCCTTCGCCATCAGTGGTTCCGCCCGCTGGTGGATTAGAAGATAATACTAATGCAACTTGTGACGCAGGGATCGCTCTGAAGTTGGCGACGAAAGTTCTGTTGGCGGTTATGAAGAACTGAATACTGGAGCTGGTCGAAACTCTGACCCCGTTCTCAGTCCATTCAACAAACACAAATCCTGGATTAGGGCTTGCTGTGGCAGTTACCGAAGCGCCTGTATCATATGAACCAGCGCCTGTAGTTGTTCCACCTGCAGGTGGGGATGAGGAAAGATTTACCGCAAATTGTCCTATAGGCACCGGCGCAAAGTTAGCTACAAGGTTTCTGTTTCCAGCCATTGTAAAGGAATAACTGGCGCTTGTGGAAACCTGATTCCCGCCTTCTGTCCAGTTGGTAAATGTAAAACCACTGATTGGCGTAGCAGTTACTGTAACTGCAGAGCCTTGTGCAAACGATCCTCCTCCGGCAGTTGTGCCCGCCGCGGATGGGTTCGAAGACGTTGTAATCACTGGAATCGTAGTGAAAGTCCAAACATAGTCGGCCACCATTGCGGTGCGCAGCGTATCTGTTGCTGCTGTTGTAATTGTTCCTGTATACTTCGTAAAAGGAAGTAAAGGTACATTTGGCTTAAATGTAAATACGGCTTTATTAGAAGTTGCGGCGATCACTCCGGGAACTACAGTAGATCCTTGTTTGATTGTAAAAGAAGTACTGTTGAGAGTTGCCGGATTCATTGCAGTATTAAAAGTAACGGTGATGAGCTTATCCAAAGGCACATCGACGGCAAGGTTCATCGGGTCGGTTGAAACGACTACAGGACATAGACCTATAACTTCCCCGGTAAAGTCATCTTTTTTACATGCAGTAAAAAAGACAATAAAGAGCATTGTGAGATAACATAACGTGCTACCAATCTTTGGGTAGCCGCTGTAGGGACGCAGGTGATCACGCTCTACATTTAAAGTAAATTGTTTTTTCATATGATAAATAAGTTTGAGATAATGCAATGAACTGACTTGAACAGAACATCGGTTATACAAACCTATAGGAAAGAAAAGACCCGTGTGTTATACAACTTTTAGTTATATTTCTATAATTCACACATTTTCAAGAGCCTGATCTGTGGTTTGACGAAAATGCGAAGGTGTAAATCCAGTAATCTTTTTAAACTGAGTAGAAAGATGAGCTACACTGCTATAATTTAACTTCCATGAGATTTCTGTAAGACTTAACTCACTGTTGGTGAGAAGATCTTTTGCAGCCTCTACACGCGTTACGATTATAAATTGTGCGATCGTTGTGGATTCCATTTCCGAAAACACATTCGCGAGATAAGTATAGTCGTAATCAAGCTTTATTGCAAGATAATCGGAGAATCTTCCTCTCAAGTGCTCTTTTGATCCCTGGATCTTATCAATTACTGCGCTTTTGATTTTGTCGACGAGAATTCCCTTCTTACTATCTACAAGCTCCAGTCCACTTTTGTGCAATGCTGTCTTTATTTTTAGGAGGTCTTCAGAGGTCACCTCTCCTATAATATCTGCACAACCAATTTCGATTGATCTGCAAAGAAACCCTAAACGCTCAAGTTCCAATTCTACTACCATTATGCAACGGCTACAGAGCATATTCCTAATATAGATCTTCATATACTCTCTATTGCAAATGAAGTGCCCAGTAAAACGTGCTAAACAGTAACTTTAAAGTTTACTCACTGTAAACAGAAAGAAACGCCTATTAAGCAATTAAAATAACTATAATAACACTATTTTACATTTTTTATTAAATAATTTCTTTATAAATTAATTAATAGTTATTTTGAGAATAAACGTTTACCTCTATAGAAAAATTTCTGGCTGTTATAACAGAATATCTGTAGTGGTGGGACTAATTTCAGAACAATGATATCCCCTTATAATGAATAAAGTAAGTGCCACTTATATCAGGCGACATTATTTTCAAAACAACCGGAATTTTATATTAACCACTATCGGTTTAACCCACAAACAAAAACATGAGGACCGGTATTAAACAGTTATGGATAAAGAAATTATTGGCCTAATTGCAGGAACGCTTACAGCAGCTTCATTAGTTCCTCAATTTATTAAGTCAATCCAGGAAAAAAAAGTTGACGTAAGTCCGATAATGTTCGTGCTTTTAATTGCTGGAAATGCATTATGGACTTGGTATGGAATCAAATTGGAATCCTTACCAATTATAGTTACGAATAGTTTTGGTTTCGTTATGGATGGATTGATGCTGATATTACGATTTAAATATGGTAAAAATACATAAGAGATTTGATAGCCCGGTTCCGCACTCCAATTTAAAGCTAATAGTTACTGCCTGCACTTTCTCAGACGGGAAATAGCCTTTTCAGGATTTGTTTTGATCTGATACATTCCAAACACCCATCCACAATGCCGGTGGCATACTTCACAAAAGCTCGGAGAGGCAACTGTCTATTGTACTAAAAAGGAGGCAACCGGCGGCGATTAATATATATTTCAGTACAGTTATCTATAAAAAAGGTCTTGAAATTTAAAGGCTTGAAATTTGATACAGCAAGAACAAAAATTGGCAGTGTATACAGACTCACCTACCCCCCAGACTAACTCTGATGTTATAAGTACTGAGGTTAAAAAGCCTGTTTTTACAGAATTGGAATTAATCAGCGGTCTGGCAACGAGTGACAAACGATTCCTTGAAGCTTTATATGAGATGTATTGTGGTTCCTTATTTGGCATCATTAATCGTATTGTTAAAGAGGAAGAGATAGCGGAGGATGTACTTCAGGATACCTTTGTTAGAATATGGCAATCATTCAGCAAGTATGATCCTGCTAAAGGCAGACTTTTTACGTGGATGGCTAACCTCGCACGTAATCTTGCACTTGATAAACTAAAAAGCAAAGCATATCGGAACAACAAACTAAACGAGAAGATTGGCGACCTTCACTTGACCGTCGACAACCAGTTCAATGTAAAAAGTAACCCTGAAACCATTGGAGTCAGGGAAATAGTTATGAGCCTTAAGCCGGAATATAAAACTATAGTCGAACTGATATATTACAGGGGATATACCCATACAGAAGCTGCTGAAGAATTAAATATTCCCCTTGGGACTTTGAAAACAAGGATGAGGATGGCGGTTAATGACTTGAGGAAGTACTTCAATTAGAAATAAGTAAAAAGTATCAAGAACCAAGACTTAAGGCTAGGTCAATTTAATAGTCAAATCTCTTACAAAACATCCAGCGCCAACCATTTTTCAATTTGCAGTTTCACTCTTCACCTTCACATCTTCATCACCCCTATTCCTTTTCCTTCAAAACCCGAAACTAAGCCCGTCCATGGTCTGTTCCACCTGTTCCATTTTGTTTAGCCGTACCCCGAACTCAGTCATAGTCATAACCGTAAAATGATCATGATATTCAGTCATATCAGTCCGGAAAGCCACAATGCTATTACGCAGATCGGATACAAGCAGCCTAATAAATGAGCGGTTGCCTGTCGCTCGATAAACCCAGCTATCTTGTAAGGAAAAACGGAATAAAGACGTGATATGTCGTTTCCATATCGTCGCCGAAAGTTATATTTGTCTGGCTGTAGAAATTGGAGAAGGGATAAATAAAAACGAATGCTGGGCGAATAAAGCATCTTTTTGTGTGAAAGTGTAGAAAAGATATTTATGTTCATAAATAAGACTTAAATTCAAACCTATGAAAACTAAAGGTTTTGCGATTGCTGTCTTATTGTCCATGATATATTTTGGCCAGAGGGAAAAATATACCGTACAGCTGAAACCGATCTCATAAAAAAATTGAACAATAAATAAAATGAGTATTTATAAAATCAATGGTGCTTTTTTTAGCGTTGCCATATGTGCTTCAGCTTTTCTACTCTCATGCAACAATTCTCAATCAACAAAAACTATGGATACCACGTCAGCAAAAGCTCTGGATACTTTAGCTTTCAGTAAAATAATACATGGCAAGAAGGCCAGCTCATATGAGATTAGAAATGAGCAAATGACTGTACACTTTACTAATTATGGCGCCCGTATTGTAGGCCTTTGGATTGCGGACAATGAAGGTCGTAAGCCAATCGACGTTGTCGTTGGTTTTAAAAATATTGACGACTATCTCAAATCGACCGAGTCATTCTTTGGTGCTACTATCGGCCGATATGGGAACCGCATTGCAGGAGGAAAGTTCACAATTGATGGTATAGAATACCATATCCCTCTAAACAACGGTCCGAACGCATTACATGGCGGCTCAAAAGGTTTTCATGATGTTGTGTGGGATGCCGAACAGCCTGATGGGAAGACACTCATTTTTACCTATTTTTCTAAAGATGGGGAAGAGGGTTTTCCAGGGAATCTGAGCGCAAAGGTGACTTACACTATCACTGAGAATAATGAACTGAGGATAGAATATGAAGCAACTACTGATAAGAAAACTCCGGTAAATCTAACCAATCATGCTTTTTTTAATCTAAACGGGGAGGGAAGCGGAGAGATTCTGAATCATTCTGTGCAGATCTTTGCAAACAAATTTAATCCGGTTGATAGTACTTTAATCCCCACAGGGGAACTATTGAGTGTAGCTAACACCCCGCTTGATTTCAATAGTGCAAAAACAATTGGTGAAAGGATTAATGCCGATGATGAGCAGTTAATATTCGGCAACGGATATGATCACAATTATGTTCTTAGCGGTAAAAAAGAAAATAAATTGCGGCATGCTGCAACTGTGAAGGGAGATAAATCTGGAATAAAAATGGACATTTTCACACAGGAACCTGGGATGCAATTTTATAGTGGCAACTTTATGCAGGGGAAAAACATATTCAAAAACGGAAGCAAGGATAATTTCAGGACCGCTTTCGCGATGGAAACACAACATTTTCCCGACTCACCTAACCAACCGTCCTTCCCAAGCACAATACTAAACCCGGGGGAAAAATATCGCACGATATCAATTTATAAATTCACAACTAAAAAATAGTTTCAAATAATAGGTCAATTCCGCAATGAATTAACCACTCTTTACCTACCCCCGCTACAGCCAGGGCATATTACGTTTCGACTGTCCACCGTCAATTCGCAGCAGGGTACCAATTCCTAACCCTAACATCAATTTGATGAATGCACTACAGGATTAACTTTGAGAATGCCCTTGCTGGTTTTTATCTCATCTGAGGCAGTCTTTTGTGCCAATACCTGTGACATGCTCAGGAAAAAAATTTTATCAATTATAGGCTAATAGATAAAATGGCGTAACATTTTAATTGGAAAAAAAGTCAATTATCTTAAAACTATTTCATTAAACCTGATTATTCAAATCTTCCCTGACCATCCGAATTACCATTTACCCTTCAAAAAGCCGAACGAACCGATTCTTTCTTTTAAATATAATCCACAAAGTGTTAAACAGTAAACCATCGCGGTTTTAAAATGTTAAGAGTCTAATTCCTTTCTGATACATGCCGCAAAAACTCAAACGAACTCTATCTCTTGCTGAATGCATTTTCTTCGGTGTAGGATCGATTCTCGGTGCAGGTATATATACGATTATCGGTAAGGTATCAGGTTATGCTGGCAATCTTACCTGGCTTTCCTTTCTAATTGCGTCTTTGACCGCGCTATTGACGGCTTTTTCATACGCAGAACTCAGTTCGGCCTATCCAAAATCGGGGGGCGAATATGTGTATACTAAAAAAGCGATGGGCGAAAAGATTGGAACTTCGATAGGTTTTATCATTGCTTTAAATGGAATTATCAGTGGTGCAACTGTTGCAGTAGGGTTTGGCGGATATCTGACCCAGCTTTTGGATACGCAAATTGTCGTGGGCGCTTTGGGAATTATTACACTGATCTTCCTGGTAAATATTTCGGGTATCCGCGAGTCATCAATAATCAATATCATTTTTACGATCATCGAATTTTCAGGGCTGGTTCTGGTAATTATTTCTGCCATTCCTAAGATTGGCACTGTTGATTTATTCGAATTTACAGGCTTTGATGGCAAGTCCGTATTGATGGCAGCATCTCTTGGCTTCTTTGCATTTATTGGTTTTGAAGAAATTGTCAAACTTGCTGAAGAAACTAAAAATCCTCAAAAAACTATTCCTAAGGCTTTATTTATCGCAAGTGGAATCGTTACTGTTATGTACTTTATTGTTGCAGTTTCTGCAGTATCGGCTCTGCCTTTCGAAACTCTTTCGGCCTCGTCAAGTCCGCTTTCTGATGTTGCGGAAAAAGGTTTGGGACCAACTGCAGGACTAATTATCGTCGTCATCGCTTTGTTCTCTACATCAAACACAATTCTCTCAAATATGCTGGGAAGCTCCCGTGTGCTTTATGATATGGCAAAAGAGATAAAATTTTTATCTGTTCTCAATAAAGTCTCGAAAAGGCAAAGCCCATACGCTGCCTTGATCCTGATACTCTTTGTCATGTCAGCCTTCGCGTTTATAGGAAAAATCGAAGTGATAGCTATGATAGCCAATTTGTTCATTTTTATCACATTTTTCACAGTAAACCTGACGGTTCTGCTTCTCAGGAAATCTGATCCACAAAAGGAACGGCCATTTAGAGTTCCCCTTAATATTAATAATTTGCCCTTGATAAGTTTTCTGGGCATGGCTATGACGTTATTGCTTTTTTGTTTCAATGTATATATTCTAATTGTTTGATATTAGCGATGCAATTAGTTGGAACCTCTTAAAACGATCAATAAATCTTTATTAGTCCTTCTTCACCTTTGTTAAAAAACTTAAACCATAATTGCTTGTTAACGACTTTAACTAAAACATAAATCAAATAATATGAAAAAGTACCTATTAATCCTTTTAAGCATCGTTTTGCTGAACTCATGCGCTGATAAGCAAAAGGAGTTCTCGTCTGTAAAAAAAGGAATGACAAAGGAAGAAGTAATTCAACAAGCTGGCGAGCCTACTTCCAAACGTGATATTCTGGTTGCTGAAATATGGAAATACGATCTTGCAGACAGAACTGTTGTATTCAGAAACGGACTTGTTTACGACATAATTACAAGTACTGAGGCACGTATTGATTCCATTGAATCTACTCTAAAGGCAACCGGAAGTGATTTGAAAGAAGCAGGAAAAAACATCAAAGAAAGACTTCAACAAACCGGAGATACTGTCCGCAGTCAAGGTCGGCGGTTGAAAGATAATTTAGATGGCGATTCTCTAAAGAAAAATTGAATCTTTCGTAAATGACAATTGATTCAACCAATCCATTTGATGGAACTGTTCTCCAGTCTTATGAAACCCACACAGACGATGACGTTAAGCATATTATACGCCTTCCATGCAGCATGTAGCTAGAAAAGAATTTCAAAACTCCTATCTTTGCACCGAATTTAATATCAATGAGTAAAAGAGGCAGAGTTCTGGTAGCCATGAGCGGCGGTGTGGATAGTTCGGTAGCAGCTGTTATGCTTCATGAACAAGGCTATGAAGTGATAGGCTTAACTATGAAAACCTGGGACTACGCGTCTTCAGGCGGTTCCGCCAAAGAAACAGGCTGTTGTAGTCTCGATAGTATTAATGATGCACGAGCATTAGCAGTTGGCTATGGTTTTCCTCACTATATTCTTGATATCCGTGAAGAGTTTGGCGATTTCGTAATCGACAATTTTGTTGATGAATATATCGCTGGGCGCACCCCTAACCCTTGTGTTCTTTGCAACACACATATAAAATGGGAGGCGCTACTAAAACGAGCCGATAAACTTGATTGTGAGTTTATCGCAACGGGGCATTATGCAAATATCCGCAAACAGGATAATGGAAGATTTGTCATTTCAAAAGGCCGGGATGAGCATAAAGATCAATCCTATGTGCTATGGGGTGTATCACAGGAAAATCTCGCCCGAACCCAATTTCCGCTCGGTAGTTTCGCCAAAGCTGAAATAAGACAAATGGCAAAAGATATGGGCCAGTTGGAGCTTGCCAATAAATCTGAAAGCTACGAAATCTGTTTTGTACCAGATAATGATTACCGTGCCTTTTTACGGAATAAAGTCCAAGATCTGGATGATCGCATCGGCCCTGGGAATTTTATGCTAAACGACGGCACAATTGCAGGTAAGCACCTTGGATATCCATATTATACTATCGGTCAGCGCAAAGGCCTGGGTGTAGCATTTGGTCATCCTATGTTTGTAACCAGAATTTTGCCAGAATCAAATACGGTAATGCTTGGCACCATCGATGAACTGGAGCGGACAGAAGCCCTTGTAAGAAATATCAATCTGGTAAAATATCACAGCCTTAGCGAACCGTTGGAAGCAATTACCAAGATTAGATACAAGGATTCTGGTGCGATGAGCACCTTAACTCAACTCGGCGACACGGTGAAAGTCGACTTTCATCACTCTGTGTCCGGTATAGCCCCAGGGCAATCGGCAGTTTTCTACGAAGGAAACGATTTATTGGGGGGCGGGTTTCTTGTATAAACCACCGTAATCTGTAATCAGTGCCACCGGATAGGATACCCATTACTGATTACCGATTACTCTTTTAAACCTCCCAATATCGGTCGTACTACCCCTCCGATTTGGCTTTCCCTATAATATTGTCTTTATTTGCACAATATCATTTTTCTGAATGGCTAAAAATCTACTTATCGTTGAGTCACCTGCGAAGGCAAAAACAATAGAAGGGTATCTTGGTAAAGACTTTCTGGTTAAGTCAAGTTACGGACATATCCGTGATCTGATCAAGACAGACGACGCAATTGATGTGAACAATAATTTTGAGCAGCGTTATGAAGTTCCTGCCGATAAAAAGGCCGTAGTAAATGAATTAAAAAAACTTTCTAAAGCTGCTGAGATGGTGTGGCTGGCTTCGGATGAGGATCGGGAGGGGGAAGCAATCTCCTGGCATTTATTTGAAACTCTGGGTCTCAGGGAAGATAAAACCAAGCGAATCGTATTCCACGAGATTACTAAGACTGCTATACTTAAAGCCATCGAGAACCCAAGGAAAATAGATTATAATCTCGTGTATGCACAACAGGCCAGACGTGTACTCGACAGGTTAGTTGGATTCGAACTATCGCCCGTTTTATGGAAAAAGGTAAAGCCGTCATTATCTGCCGGCCGCGTTCAGTCGGTTGCAGTACGCCTTATAGTAGACCGTGAACGCGAAGTAAATAAATTTACCCCTACCGCCGCTTTCCGGGTTGTTGCGATTTTTACTACTGATAACCAGAAGGAAATTTTTCGCGCTGAGCTCCCTGAACGTTTCGAACAGGCCGCACAAGCAGAAAACTTTCTGGAGGATTGTATCAGTGCTTTATTTACTGTAAAAAGCCTTGACACAAGGCCAACAAAAAGAAGCCCTTCAGCCCCATTTACAACGTCAACGCTGCAACAGGAGGCGTCCCGAAAACTGGGGTTTTCAGTGGCAAGAACAATGTCGGTTGCTCAAAAGCTTTATGAGCATGGAAAGATAACCTACATGCGAACTGACTCTGTTAATCTCTCAGATACAGCGTTGAATGCTGCTGCAGCTGAAATAAAGTCGGCATTTGGCGAAAAATACCATCAGCTAAGAAAATATAAAACAAAGTCGGCAGGTGCACAGGAAGCTCACGAAGCGATCCGGCCTACCTATTTCGAACAGCATACTATAAGTGGTGATCCTTCTGAACAGCGTTTATATGAACTGATTTGGAAGAGGTCAATAGCTTCACAAATGGCCGAAGCAGCATTTGAAAAAACTACAGCAAAAATCAACATTTCTACCCGGAAAGAGGAGTTTGTTGCAAATGGTGAGGTCATGAAATTTGATGGCTTCCTGAAAGTATATATCGAGTCTACGGATGAAGAAGAACAGGAAATAAACCTGGAAGACGATAACGAAAATTCGATCCTGCCTCCTTTAAATAAAGGACAGAAACTGAACCTTCGTGAAATGAATGCAACGGAGCGATATTCAAGACCTCCGGCACGATACACAGAGGCAAGTCTGGTTAAAAAACTGGAAGAATTAGGTATAGGGCGGCCCTCCACGTATGCACCAACTATCTCGACTATCCAGAACCGGGGTTATGTAGTAAAAGAGGAGCGCGAGGGCAAAAAACGTGATTTCAAGGTCATCAGTCTGAAGGATTGTAAAATACATTCGGATATCAAAACCGAAAATACTGGTGCTGAAAAAAACAAGCTCTTCCCTACTGATATCGGCGCTGTTGTTAATGATTTCCTTGTTGAGCATTTCAAAGGAATCGTAGACTTCCATTTCACCGCAAGTGTTGAAAAAGAGTTTGATGAGATCGCTCAGGGAATGAAGAACTGGACAGAAATGCTCCGTTCTTTCTATAAGCCTTTTCATTCTGAAGTTGAAATAACCCTGCAGAATGCAAATCGAGCGAGCGGCGAACGTGATCTGGGCATAGATCCTGAAAGCGGAAAGAAAATTTCGGTGCGGATTGGCCGGTTTGGTCCTTTTGTGCAAATTGGCGAAGCCCAGGAAAACGAAGAAAGCGAAAAGCCAAAATATGCTAGCCTCCGTGCGGGACAGATGATTGAAACAATAAGCCTTTCTGAAGCCCTTGAACTTTTTAAGCTTCCTTTTCAGCTCGAAAACTATGAAGATAAGGAAGTTAGCGTTGGTTTAGGGAGATTCGGCCCTTACATCAGATGGGGAGAGAATTTTATTTCGATTCCTAAGGGCGAGGATCCTTTGTCAATAAATATTGACCGGGCTATAGAAATCATAAATGAGAAAAACCTTGCAGATGCCCCTGTCGCGCACTTCCAGGGTCTTGGGGTAACCAAGGGCAAGGGTCGTTTCGGACCATTTATTAAATGGAATAATCTTTTTATTAATGTTCCTGCTCGTTATAATTTCGACAAACTCGGTCAGGCTGAAATCGAAGAATTGATCGGGAAGAAAATAGAAAAAGAGTCTAATCGTTTTATTCAGCAATGGGAAACAGAAAAGATCGCGATCGAAAACGGTCGTTGGGGGGCATTTATCCGGTTCGGTAAATTGATGCTCAAGCTTGGGAAAAATCCGGCAACTAATGACAAATTTACTACTGAAGAACTTACAGTCCTGTCACTGGATAGAGTTAAAAAGCTGATTACTGAACAAGTTCCCGATGCTTTTACTCCAAAAGCAAAAAAAGCCCCAGCCAAGAAATCGCCTGCAAAACTCAAAAAATAAAAAATCCGTAGGAATTTATTTATGAAGAAAGATCTGCCAGAGAACATTGTGGAAAATGTATCCATCGCAGTCGTGTTGGAGAGCTCAAGCCCGGAGTCCAAGAATTGGAATGTATATGTGATGAACTTTAAAGAGCAGGCCATTGAGACAGTTTTGGTAAGTTCCAAAGGCTATGGTGATAAAAATGGTGAAGCGGTGAAAACTTCCATTCTTCGTCACGCCATAGGGAATATCGAACCTCGTGATTTTGCAATGATTGAAATAATAGATGAGCAGGTATTTGGGCTAACCAATGAGTACTGGCTTAGCTATTATATCAAGGGACAGATTTATGATAAGAAGTTTATTTTTGTTCCGGAAAGTATAGTAGAATCAAATCTCATTCGAATTCCTATATTAAACAAGCCTGGAGTGATGATCGGTTGATAAAATTCCGACTTTCTGGCGCTGTTTATGTTTCCAATGGCACAGTACTTGATATTGTAAGGGTAGAATTAACATTACTCAAATGGAAGTCATATTAAAAGTATCGAACACCGCCTACCCTGATGGAACCCTTGTTAAATATTTATTTGGGATGAAACAGCCTGAAATCATATATTCCGGTATGCAAGTCAAAAAAGACATGTGGTTGAAAAAAGCAGGAAAACAAATTATGAAGCTCAGGAATCAGAGTTCATTGTTAGAGGGATAAAAGGCGGGCGTATATTTTACCTCACATAGCTCTGTATTGCAAAGCATACGATCTTGCGTCTGTATGTTTAAATTTTGAATGTTTCCGTCAGCTGAAAATTATAGTCTAAAAAATTATCCACACTTTCGACCAAAAAATGGTGTGTCATGCTGACTTTTATAATGCTAGTATGGCAAGCTTTATATTAGCGCCGAACCCTTTTTCGTGAACGTTTAGCTGACCGTTTGCTCAACACCTTACCCATTCATATCTACAACAATTTAGATAATTGTAATTTCAGCATTAAATGCCAATATGCTGGAAAACGTCAACCTACATCAAATCTTAGTGCTTGATATTGAAACAGTGCCCCAATATTCATCCTTTGAGGAAGTTCCTTGTCAATATCAAAATTTGTGGGAGTATAAAACCAGATTCCACCGAAAAGATGGGCAAAGTGCATCTGATTTTTATTCAAATGGAGGTATTTGGGCAGAATTTGGAAAGATAATTTGCATTTCTGCTGGTATATTCTCATCCGAAAAAAACCAACTCTCGTTACGAGTTAAGTCATTCTATGGAGATGAGGAAAAAGTAATTCTAGGATTGTTCAGCACAACATTAAAAAAGCTTTCAGAAAGCCATATTCTTTGCGCCCATAATGGAAAGGAATTCGACTTCCCTTATCTTTGCAGAAGGATGCTTATAAACGGCATTCCGATACCATCACCATTGGATATACAGGGGAAAAAACCCTGGGAGGTAAATCATGTCGATACGATGGATCTCTGGAAATTTGGCGACTACAAAAATTACACGTCGCTAAACCTGCTGGCCGCGGTATTTGATATTCCCTCTCCGAAGGATGATATTGACGGTAGCGAAGTTCATCGTGTTTATTGGGAAGAAAAAAACCTCCAACGCATAAGGACTTATTGTGAGAAAGATGTAATAACTACCTCTCAGCTCCTATTAAAATTTAAATCCCTTCCACTGCTGACTTCCGGACAGATCATAATAGTGGAAAATTAAGGATATTAAATCCTTAATTATACCTTATCCTTATCTTAGTGAAAAATAGTGAAAAATGTCAAATAAGAAACCTAATAACTTTAATCTGGTATTAACGAAGCTTATAAGCGATGTATTCGAAAAATCGGGGAATAAGGCGTTAAATTACAAACAAGTTGCTTCAAAACTACATCTGCATGATGATGAATCGCGCAACCAAATATTACAAGTTTTAAAAGATGAAGCCCGTAAGGGTTTGCTTTCCGAGCCTGAAAGAGGCAAATTCATGCTGAAAGAGCTAAAAACATTCGTAACTGGAAAGGTTGACATGACCGCCGACGGATCAGCTTATATTGTTAGCGAAGATGAGTTTGAAGAAGATATATTTATTGCACCCCGGAAACTGAGAAATGCCTTGCATGGAGATATAGTAAAGGCCTATGTATATGCAAAAAGCAAAGGGCGGAAAAAAGATGGTGAGGTTGTAGAGATTCTCAAAAGGGCCAAAATGGATTTTACAGGAGTTATTAAATTATCAGAAAGATTTGCATTTTTTGTTCCTGATGATCGCAAAATGCTTCATGATATTTTCATACCCCTGGATTCCCTTAATGGCGGAAAGGACAATGAAAAGGCAATTGCACGTATCACTGATTGGCCAGAAGATGCCAAAAATCCAATTGGAACGATAACTCACGTGCTTGGAATGAAGGGTGAGAATAATGCCGAGATGAACGCAATTCTCGCTGACTATGGCTTTCCACTTGAATTTCCTGCACCTGTAGAGAAAGAAGCAAACGTGATAGTCGATGAAATCACGTCAGTAGAGATTGCTAAACGTCGGGACTTTCGAAGTATTTTAACATTTACTATAGACCCTGCGGATGCTAAAGACTTTGACGACGCTATATCATACAAAAAACTTGAAAACGGGAATATAGAAGTTGGTGTACACATTGCAGATGTATCACATTATGTAATTCCTAACTCAGCGCTGGACAAAGAGGCGTTTGAGAGGGGCACGTCGGTATACTTAGTCGACAGGGTTATTCCAATGCTTCCTGAACGGTTGTCCAATGGATTATGTTCTCTACGGCCCAATGAGGATAAATTATGCTTCTCAGCAGTCTTTGAGCTCGATCATGAAGCAAACATTATAAGCGAATGGTTTGGCAAGACCATCATCCATTCTGACACGCGTTTTAGTTATGAACAAGCACAAGAAGTACTCGAAAATAAAGCAGGAAAACACATGGAAGAGCTTCTGAAATTAAACGAATTAGCCTATAAATTGAGGGATCGTAAATTCAAACATGGAGCTATCAGCTTTGAGAGCACAGAAGTGAAATTTCGCCTCGACGATAAAGGGAAACCCCTGGGAGTTTATGTTAAGGAACGTAAAGATGCTCATAAGCTTATTGAAGATTACATGCTTCTGGCCAATAAAAGGGTTGCGGAATTTATTGCTAAAAAAGGAAAAGGCAAGCAAAAACTGATCTTTGTTTACCGTTCTCACGATTCACCGAAAGAGGACGCTCTTCTCAGTTTTTCCCAGTTTGCTCTTAAATTTGGCTACAAGATCGACACCAGTTCCGGCCGCGAAATTGCGCGCTCACTGAATTTTCTGATGGCAGATGTAGAAGGCAAAAAAGAGCAAAACGTTCTAACCCAGTTAGCTATCCGATCTATGGCAAAAGCAGTCTATACGACTAAGAAACATAGTCATTATGGATTGGCGTTTGATTTTTATACTCATTTCACCTCTCCCATCAGGAGGTATCCGGACGTGATGGTTCATCGTTTATTGGAGCTTTACCTCGCCGGCGGAAAATCAGTAAATGAGGAGGAGTATGAAAAAATGTCGCTGCACTCATCTCAGATGGAAAAGAAAGCCGCCGACGCTGAGCGTGCCTCAGTAAAATATAAACAGGCCGAGTATCTCGAAGGTAATATTGGCCAGGAATTTAACGGGATCATTTCCGGACTTACCGAATGGGGAATGTATGTAGAAATCATTGAAAATAAATGTGAAGGAATGGTACGTCTGCGTGATCTTAACGATGATTTTTACGTTCTTGACGAAAAGAACTATTGCATTATTGGCCAGAGAAGAAAAAAGAAGTTCCAGCTTGGTGATGAAGTGACGATTATGGTTAAGAAAGTAGACCTTGGGAAACGGCAGATAGATTTTTCATTGGTGCACTGATGTCTGAGGTCCGATGTCTGAGGACTGAGTCTTTATCCTGTGTGCAAATGGTTTGGTGAATATAAAAAGACCCGTCGGGTATGGTGGCTGACCTACTTGTAAATCCTTGCTGCCTTTAAGAGTTAGCATTTCACCGTAGATGAATTCTTGCATCTTGATACTTGATTGCTTCATAAAGAAGTTTTGGTAATTTAGCGCCCCTAACCCAATTGAATGCACTCTGTACAAGAACTTCAGAAAATAATAAATAAGGCAATTACTGATACAGTATATACCGAAAAACCTGCCGAACTATATGAGCCGATAAGCTATCTGATGGATATCGGAGGCAAGCGCATGCGGCCTGTTCTTGTCTTAGTGTCTACTGAACTTTTTGGAGGGGATGTAACAAAGGCTCTGAACGCCGCAATTGGTATCGAGCTCTTCCACAATTTCACCTTGATGCATGATGATATAATGGATAAGGCCCCGCTTCGGCGCGGGAAACCAACCGTTCATGCAAAATGGAGTGAAAGCGCTGCCATTCTATCAGGCGATGTAATGTTTGTGGAAGCTTATAAAATGATAATCAGAGTAGAAGATACAATTCTGAGAGAAGTACTAGACATTTTCAGCAGGACTGCATCGGGAGTGTGTCAGGGACAACAAGCGGATATGAATTTTGAAAACCGTGGAAATGTTAGTATTGAAGAATATCTTCATATGATCAAACAAAAAACAGCAGTACTGCTGGCTGGAAGCATGCAGATTGGTGCACTTATTGGCGGTGCTGACCAAAACCAGGCTAGGCTTATTTATGAGTTTGGAGAAAACCTGGGACTCGCATTTCAGCTACAGGATGATATTCTGGATGTTTATGGCGATCCGGAAAAATTCGGCAAACAGGTTGGTGGTGATATCCTTGCCAACAAAAAAACCTTTTTACTCATTAAAGCAAAAGAGTTAACAGCTCAAAATCAGAGTTCAGAACTTGCTTGGTGGCTTGATGGAAAAACTCACGATCCCATTGAAAAAATCAATGCGATAACGTCAATCTACGACAGTCTCGGAGTTAGGAAACTTGCAGAAAGACAAATGGAAGAATTTGTGCTAAGGGCCCTTGCGGCTCTTGATGAAATCTCTGCAAAAAACGATACTAAGATTCTATTAAAGAATTTTGCAGAAAGCCTGCTGGTCCGCGAACATTAAAAAAGCGCCTTGCTTTTCTGCAAGACGCTTCCGGTTTTGTTATTTAATATTATAACTCTTCTGACGGAGCAAGAGGTTCTCCAACTTCTTCCTTTTTGACAGGAGCTTTTTTCGCCGGAGCAGCTTTCTTTGCTGCTGCCTTCGGTTCAGCAGTTTCTTCTTTTTCAGCTGCCGCTTCTTTAACGGGAGCCTCAGCCTTTGGAGTAGCCTCTGGTTTTGGAGCAGCTGCCTTTTTAGTCTTTACTGGTGCATCTTCCACAACAACTTGTGCTTCTCTTGGAAGAATAGACACATATGACTTATCGTCAAATTTCTTTTTGAACATTACAGTACCATCAATCAAAGCAAATAACGTATGATCTTTACCGATACCAACATTTTTATCAGGATGGTGTTTAGTACCGCGCTGACGCACGATAATATTTCCTGCAATTGCAGCCTGACCACCGAAAATCTTAATACCCAGACGTTTGCTATGTGACTCGCGACCGTTTCTGGAACTACCGGCTCCTTTTTTATGTGCCATTATATTTTATGTTTATGAATTGTTGCCAATTCCGGATGTTAAACTAATCTTTTAATTGTATCAAGTATCAGGTATCAGGTATCAAGTACAAGTTACCGGATCAAACTTATAAGGTAATACCTGTAATTTCAATTTTCGTGAATTGTTGACGATGACCGTTTTTCTTTTTGTAACCCTTACGGCGTTTCTTCTTGAAAACGATTACTTTTTCACCTTTTAAATGAGACACGATCTTAGCTGAAACTTTGGCTCCCTTTAATGCATCTGCACCAATGGAGAATTTACCACCATTCTCAGCTAATAACACGTTGTCAAATTCAATACTAGCGCCTTCATCTCCCTGTAAACGGTGTACAAAAAGATATTGGTCTTTAGCAACTTTAAATTGCTGTCCGGCTATATTTACTATTGCGTACATTATTAATTGTTTTTTTAAATGAGGTGCAAATATAGGAATTAGTTTTGTGAATAAAAAGAATTCTGAGGTCGGAAGTCGGAAATCGGAGGTCGGAGAAAAATCGTAACTTGAACGGTCATCCTCAGACCTCAGACCTCAGACCTCAGACCTCAGACCTCAGACCTCCGACCTCCGACATCACTCCCTATCTCTCACATCATTGATCATATTACTAATTTCTGTGATAAGCGACTTCGCAGCATCATTAAGCTTTGGGTTTTCATTATTCTGAGCATCAAAAAGTACATGTTTGGTTTTACCCTCGTACTTAAACTCTATATAATAATGAGGTGAATTTGTACTGTGGTTAGCACTGCCTTTCCCGGAAATTTCCTCGGGAAAATTCCAAAAACCAAGTTCAGTAGCTTTTCTGTGCAGATAAAGCAAATCATCTTTTCGAAATTTAACCTTTGTCTTTACTAAAGAATCCCGGCTATCTTTGAATTGATAGTCACCAGTTTTGGAATTAAAAGTATTATTAAGGCTGTCGCCCAGTCCATATTTAAAAGTTATCGACTCAAAGTCGGAAAATCTGTAAGGCGCGTTTTTTACCATAATGGAATAGTAATAAACGCAGTAAAGCAGAAATGGTGTAATTATACAAATAGCAAGAAATATTTTCTTTCCTCTTTCGGTCATCTCGGTTACAAGGCAAATAAAAGCCCGTTTTAAATTAAAAATTAAATCTCGTCTTCCAGTTTATGAATTCGGTTTTCATTGGGTGCACTTAGTTCTACCGGGGGGTGGAATTCTCCTTCCCATTTGGCAATAACAACCGTCGCAAGACAATTACCGATAACATTCACAGAAGTCCGCGCCATATCCATTAATTCGTCGATACCGAGAATTATAAAAATTGGCCAAACTGGCATCCCGAAAGACGAAGCTGTACCCAATAAGATTACCAGCGAAGCCCTGGGAACACCAGCCACTCCCTTGCTTGTAAGCATCAGCGTAAAAACAATGAGTAACTGCTGACCAAAAGTAAAATGAATCCCCGCAGCCTGAGCCACAAAAATTGACGCCAAGGAAAGGTATAGAGTGGTCCCGTCCAGATTAAAACTATAACCTGTGGGCATTACAAATGCAACGATCTTACGTGGAACTCCAATTCTTTCCATCGCTTCCATAGCTCGTGGAAGCGCAGCTTCTGAGCTTGTTGTTGCAAAAGCAATAGACACGGGTTCTGCAATTGCCTGAAGGAATTTCTTGATTGGTAAGCCGATAAATAACCCGATCGGAAGCAAAACTCCAAACAAAAAGACTAACAGGGCTACGTACAGAGTAAGCAATAGCTGAAATAAATTTACCAGGATTCCGAGACCCATATGGCCCACTGTGTATGCGATGGCTGCTCCAACACCGATTGGCGCAAAGTACATGATGATATTAGTGAACTTAAACATCACTTCTGAAAGGCTTTCAGTTGCCCTAAGCATCGGTTGGCGTTTATCTTCTCTAACCATCGCCAATGCAATCCCAAACAAGATACTAAATACTACAATTTGAAGAATTGCTCCTTCGGCGATAGATTTGGCGATATTCTCGGGGAAAATATGCAGAATTACATCATTGAACGATTGTGGCGGCACTACAGGCAATTCCTCCTGAGCACCCGGAGGAAGAGTAATTCCCATACCTGCCTTTGAAATATTAATGGCGGCAAGGCCTATAAATAGAGCTATGGTAGTTACAACCTCAAAATAAAGAATGGATTTCCAGCCCATACGACCTACCTGCTTTAGATCGGAGTGTCCGGCAATACCATAAACCAATGTCGCAAAAAGCAGGGGTGCGATAATGGTCTTGATCATTTTCAGGAAGACCTTGCTCAATACCTGGAGCTTAATACCGGCTTCGGGATAGTCGTGGCCAATTTCTGCACCAACTACCATGGAAATCAAGATCCAGGTAGTGAGTGATTTCTTTTTAAACCCATAAAGGAATAATCCAGCAATAGCAAGCCATCTTGAGAACATTAAGGCTGAATGGTTAACCGGAATAATATTGTAGTGGTCTATGAAAGCGAGGAGAGCGGCTACAGAAACAACTATAAGGGCAACTAATCCAACATTTTTAAATTTCATATTTGGGGTTTAGCGTAACGGACAAAAGTAAGTAATTGGATTTACATTGGTGAACTGAGGAATCAAAAGATATAGGGCACTATTTTATGCAGAAATGATCAGCAAAATCACCAACTTTAAGCCAACTTTACCTGTATTATGAAAGCTTTCGAAAAAAACCAAACTGCAAACAGTAATTTCCGCCACCTTTTAAAATCACGTCATTGCCTCTTTGCCTTCTTCTCAGCGATATTATTCTCCTGCAACACTGGGCCGCTGACCGACGTTCGGGTAGCGGATCAGAAATCCTTGGTCAGAGTTGTAAAAGAAGTGAGAGATCAGGCATCAAGTGTAGCGCTGACTGACCCTAACAGGCCCGTGATGATTGATATTGCTGTTAAAAGGGTCAAGGCCTATATAGTTGATACTTTGAAAGCACAGTTCACTGGCTGGGATGTGAGGGTGCTGGATAATACAAAAACAGACCCCAATGGCAGTGAGATCAGGATCGCATTTGGAATTAGCATTAATGGTTTTAATCTCGAAGAAACAGCGAGATATAAGTCCATTGTATTTAAAAAATGGTTAAGTGATGCTCAGCCTCCACTTCGCGACAGGCTTCTGGCACTGCAAGTGGGCGATCACGTGAAAATCACTGGCTCTTTTGTATCTCGTGACAAAAGGATCGATGTTGATCCCTACAACGAAAAAGAATACAGGAAATCAAAAAATATTTTCTCCAACCCGGAATTTAGAGTGGATATTACGGACGTACTAATGGTCGAAGATTGATTTGAATCTCCTTAGGAAATTCACTTAGTAGTAAGGAATTTTATGCCGATACAGTTTTGACAGAAACATGAAACCCGAAAAACTAAGTGATATTAAGAAAGAGCTGGCAGGCCTTACGGTGCAAGAGCTAACAGAAATTTGCCTCCGCATTGCCAGGTATAAAAAAGAAAATAAGGAATTACTTAATTATTTGCTTTTTGATTCTGAGGATCCGCTTTCCTACGCCGAAAAGTTGAAAGCTTTTTTGGAAGAAGATTTCAAATCAATACAAAAAAGCTACTATTACAGCACTAAGAGCCTTCGCAAAATTCTTCGATTAATGAACCGATATGTAAAATACACAGGCAACAAACAAGTTGAAATTGAATTGTCTCTTTGGTTTTGCAATAGTTTTCTGTTCTACGCGGATCTTGGAACCAGCCATAAACCTCTTCAAGGGCTATTAATTCGTCAACTGGAAAAGATTAGTAAAATACTCCCCAAATTACATGAAGACTTACAGTTCGACTATCAGGGTGAATTCGAAAACTTGATCCACACAGCAGACGACAAGGCAAGGTGGGTAAGTAAAAGCCTTTATTTGTAACAATAGAAGTCCCGCAATATCTAAATAAAAATAAACGTTTGAGCAAAGAGGCGCTTTTCAAAGAAATTTTTCAGGCCAATTCTAAAAAGATCTACCATTTGTGTTATGGGTATACAGGCGACGATGACACCGCCAATGACCTGATGCAGGAAACTTTTATGAAGGTCTGGCAAAATCTTGACAAGTTCCGAAACCAGGCTCTTATATCTACCTGGATCTATCGCATTGCTGTTAATACCTGCTTATCATACCTCCGTGTAGAAAAACGTCAGCCAAAAGATGAGCTTACCGAAAACATTATAGAAACTAAAGGTGAAGAGGTATCAGATAAAAATGAACAGGTTGCTTCCCTGTATAAATGTATTGCACAGCTTGAAGAAAATGAACGTATTATCATAACAATGGTATTAGATGAAGTGCCCTATGCGGAAATAGCAACAATCTCCGGTATATCAGAAGGAAACCTGAGGGTTAAAATTCACCGGATTAAACAAAAACTGACTCAATTATTTAATAAAAATGAAAGATTTTGAAGCACTAAAAAATATCTGGCACAACCAGGTAGCGCTGCCGAAAGTCAGTCACGAGGATGTATTAAAAAAAATAAGCAAGACCAGAACCGGCCTCGCAAGCAGGCTGCTTATTGAAATGGTGGGAATGGCCCTGGCTTCTGTAATGCTTATTTATGTGTGGATAGAAAGCCCATTCAGGATGTGGACCACTCACCTTGCAATGGTTATTTTTACGGCCTGCTGTCTTTACTATCTTTTTGCATTAATTAAAAATTATCGCCGGATAACCTACGTCAGCCTTCTTGAAAAGCCCGGGGAATATATACTCTATCTCAAAAAATATAAACACGACAGATTTATCTTTAACACAAGAAAATACCGGATCTACTCAATTTTCTTTACCACGGGCTACATTCTTTACTTTATAGAGATCGCCTTCCTCACCGAATTATGGGTAACGATATCCGTAATTATTTTCACGTTTCTTTGGATCGCTCTATACTATTTCGTTCTGATGCGCATCTATATCCGGAAAGAGGAATCTAAACTCGAAGATCTGATTCAGAATTTAGAAAGACTGGAAAAGCAGTTTGAGGACGCGGAATGTTGAGATGAACGGTGTATGTTAAGTTAAGTTGTAAGTAATAAGTGGTAAGTGGTAAGTGGTAAGTGGTAAGTGGTAAGTGGTAAGTTCGTCATCGCATCGCAACGAACTTACCACTTACCGTTAAGCACTATGATTAGACCCCGCACCCTATCTCAAATTCCTTGATCTTCACCGGCTTTCCGTTTTTCATCTCGAACGCACTCGCAAAGTCGCCTTCGTAATAAAAGCCGTAAAGGACGATCTCCATTGTTCCGTCGCCGTTCAGGTCCGCGATCGCTGAGATGTGGTTCTCTGTCGGAGCTCCAAACGTGACCCTCTTCAGGACGAAGTCGCCTTCCAGAAGGTGATCGGTCACTACTTTTCCAACTGACTTTCGAACGATGACAAAAGAATAGTCGCCGACTGCGGCGGACGATGACAGACCATTCTTATAGTATGTCGCGGATAAGATCACTTCCTCGATTCCGTCGCCTTCGAGGTCGACACGGAAAGCTTCCTTGATTCGAACTACTGGTCGTACAATTCCTTTCTTTCGGAGAAACTTTGTCACAAGAGACTTGTACGCGGCATTATCCAGCCCGATCGCTTTCGGAACGCGCGGTACAGGATTCCATTTCGCAGCCGTCCCAATTGCAACACCGTGATCCTGTTCTAGCTCAAACTCGAAGCGGGTAAAATCCTGACAGACATCCTCCTGTTCGCCTTTCTTACCAGACGTAACGCCGCCCTCCTCAACACCATTCCATCCGACGAGGACAAATTCCGTCTCGGACTTTGTCGTTGGTGCAACTCTGACCGGTGCGATCCATTTGCCGTTTTGCACGCCGCCCAGCAAACCGCGGAATTTTAATTCGACGATCGGGACGATCGGACCCTGGCTAGAAACCTGGATAGTGCCCGCGAGTATAAAGGCAAGCATTAAGATTGTGTGTTTCATATAGTTCAAGACGACGTGGCCTTGCTCGATTTGTTCGCCAGCCTATAGCCGAGGTATATCATCAGCCCACTCACCAAGGCAATAAATATAGCGAGCCCTTCTTTTGCGAAGTCGACGTTCGTGAGTAGCCAGACAATTAGGCCGATCGAAAGGACTGCGGCGAGGATCCCCAGAGGCGCCCGGAAGCGGGCTGGCGGGACGTCGCTTCTCTGTCGGAATACGGGAAGAGCAAGACACGTCGTCGCGTAGACGAGAAGTCTCGTCGTAGTAGCGATTGTAACGGCCGAGAGAAACGACGTGAAGATCGTGAGAGCGAAAATGACGACGCCGGTGACGATGATCGAAACAAATGGCGTCTTGTACTTGTCGTGAGTTCTGGCCAGGACCTTCGGCAACTCATCTCGCTCCGCCATTGCGAAGGGAATTCTCGATGACGCAAGAAATCCACTGTTCAGATTTCCTAACACCGAGACCAGTGCACCGATCGCGATGAATCCAGCTCCGGCCACACCAATAAACTGTCCCGCGGAGTCAGCGAGAGGAGTTTTGGATCCCGCCAGCCCAGGCAGTGTACCGATCGCAACTAGCTGGACAAGGAAAAACAAAACGACGCAGAATCCGAGAGCGGTAAGCAATGCGAATGGAACATTCTTCCCCGGATCTTTGATCTCGCCCGCGGGTATGACGGCGGCCTCGAATCCGACGTAAGCGTAGATAAGAAGAAGGACGGCCGCAGGGAAGCTAGCGTACTCGGGTACCGTCGAGAAATTGAAATTTGCCGGTTCGATGAAGAACAGGCCGATCAGAGCAAACAGCAGAAGAGGAATGAGTTTGCCGACGGTAAAGACGTTGG